>NZ_JAVYSZ010000008.1:0-70826 GCF_038728925.1 Acidiplasma sp. | reverse complement strand
GGAAAGCATTGTTATCTTTAACAGGTATGGCGTAACTGGCAGATCATCTATTTTTCTATTTGATGTTAGCATTTTCCTTACGCTAGTTATAAATGCATAACCGATTGATAAACTTTATTCATGCGTTTTATTTTCCAGACGGTTTATGATCTGTCTTAGTATTCCCATTATTTTGTAAAATTCAGATTCTGTTATCTGGGCACGGCCAATGATTTTATTAAGCATTGTCATAAGTATGTTGATCTGAAAATCCTTGTAATCCACTAAGGTTAACAAATATTCGATTCTGGACATTAAAACATTTAAATTTTCGGAGGTTATAACATCTTTAGCCTCTATAACATTTGTTTTATAGTATCTCACAATCATTTCATATAAAATAATCGCAACTGCATGGGATAAATTATAAACAGGATATTCAGGATTCCCTATAATTTTTATGAAAAAATTGCATTTATCCAGTTCAGAATTATGAAGACCGTTATCCTCACGGCCAAATACCAGTGCAACCTTCTGCCCGTTCAGACCATAATTATCCCAGAAGTATTCTGGTGATACTGGGACACGCCTAAATTTGTTCCCTGATTTTGAAACATCTGATGTTCCGGCAATTATATCAAAACCTTTAATGGCCTCTTCAAATGTATTATATATTTTTGCATTTTTTAAAATGTAATCACCATGCATGGCGCGATGCATGGCCTCCTCATCAGGTATAGTCTTAATTATTCTTAAGTCTGTTAAACCACTATTTGCCATGGATCTGGCAACTGCGCCAATATTTCCCTGATATTTTGGTTCAACAAGGATTACTGAAATAAGATTTTTAATGTCCATTATTGCTTTTCTTTAACTTCCTGATTCTCTGAGGTGCCATTATTTTCTTCCTTATTTTCTTCCTTATTTTCTTCCTTTTTCTCTGATTCCTGAACTTCCTCAGATTTCTTTTCCTCCCTCTTGTAAAGCTCTTTAATTATTGTATCCTTATCAGGTATGTATTTTCTTATGTCGTTTGCTATTCTATATTTTGAATCAAGCCAGTTAACATCAAATTTTGCCTTTTCAGGTATTTGAATATTTATTATATCATTTTCTAATGATACCTCAAATTCATCAGCGTCACTGTACTCCATATCTATTATGGCCTTTACCTTTTCAGATTCGTCAGTAATAACCTTTTTAATTTCGTATTTATAATACAGGTCCTTACCTGCAAGTTCATGATTATAATCAATAAGCACCCTGCCCGGGGTAACTGATATTATCCTGCCAATTTTGTTGCCAATATTAACCTCCTTGCCGACCTCTGGTGTTATATTATTCCTCTGGAACTCCCTCATTGGAACAACCTTAATATTTTTATTATCCCTGAGGCCATATGCATCCTTTGCCGGAACAACAACCTCATATTCCTTTCCTATTTCGGCATTTTTAAATGAGTCATTTATTGCCTTAAACATGCCCTCGCTACCAATAATTAATACAACATCCTTGTATTTCTTCTTATCATCGAAAATATTCTCTGCCTTCGCAACATCTTCCTTGCTTGTTGATATTAATTTTTTGTCTGGGCCAGCCCTCATCTCGTAACTAAGTTCTATGAAATCACCATCATTCATTAACAATCACCGATAAACTTACTGTTTGAGATTAATTATTTATATATATATTTATTGAAAAAATCAGGTTTACCTTCTTAAGTTTGGTTTCATTTAATAATTTAATCAAAATATTTTATTATCTATGCATTAATATAAACATTAATAAAAGAAAAGTAATCTCAACATTTTTATGTTTATATAAACGTTTTTATATTGAATAGTAATAAAAACTTATGCAGATATATATAAATGGTGAGTGGAGGGATTCATCAAGCAAGGATGTTTTAAATAAATATAATCCTGCAAATGGCCAGGTTATAGATACATTTCCAGCAGCAACAAAGACAGATGTTGATGATGCAGTTGATGCGGCAGAGGATTCGTTTGAGGGGTGGTATAATCTTGGGACCTCTGAGCGTGCAAAGATATTGTTTAAGGCAGCACATCTCATAGCCCAGAACAGGGAAGAGCTTGAGAATTTATTAATGCTTGAGGTCGGGAAGATAAAGAGAGAGGCTTCAGATGAGGTAGACGGCGTACTTGATCAGATAAACTATTATGCAGAATTTGAAAGAAAACTTACAGGCCAAATAGTTGAGGGTACAAATTCAAAAAGAAAGATATTCCAGTATAAGGTTCCCTACGGTGTTGTGGTAGCAATTACACCTTGGAATTTCCCTGCAGCAATGGTTGCAAGAAAACTCGCACCCGCACTTTTAACAGGAAATACAATAGTATTAAAGCCCAGTTCTGACACACCGTTAACAGCTGCATGGATTGTAAAAAAATTTATTGAGGCAGGTGTCCCAAAGGGTGTTTTAAATCTTATTACAGGAAAGGGGTCAGAAATTGGTGATTACATAGTTCAGCATAAAAAGGTTTCACTTGTAACAATGACCGGGTCAACATCCACAGGCCAGAAAATAATGCAGAATGCATCAAATAACATGGCCAAGCTTATACTGGAGCTTGGTGGTAAGGCACCTTTCATAGTCTGGAAGGATGCAGATATAAGGAGGACACTCAAATGCATTACATGGGCAAAATATCTTAATGTGGGACAATCATGCATTGCAGCTGAAAGGCTTTACATTCACGAGGATATATATGATGAGTTCATGAAAAAATTCCTGGAGGTTACAAAAAGAATTAAAATAGGCAATCCAGAAACAGCTGACCTCGGGCCATTAATAAATAAGTCCGCACTTAAAAATATTCAAAGCGTTGTTGAGAATGCCAAGGAAAGCGGGTACAAAATACTTACAGGCGGAAATGTACCAAATCTTGAGGAACCATATAGGAATGGCTACTTCTTTGAACCCACGGTTATTGAGGATGTTAACCAGGACTCTCCAATATTCCAGGAGGAAATTTTTGGACCTGTTATAGGGACGGAAAAAATTTCAACAACAGATGAACTTTATAGAAAGGCAAATGATTCAAAATACGGACTGGCTTCTTATTTATTCACAGAAGACCCAGAATTAATGCTTGAGGCCTCAGAAAAAATAAGATTTGGAGAACTTTATATTAATATGCCAGGCCCTGAGGCGTCACAGGGATACCATACAGGTTTCAGGATGACAGGACAGGCAGGTGAGGGTAGCATTTTTGGTATTAATGAATACCTTAAAGTAAAAAATGTATATATTGACTATTCCAGAGGAGACCTCAAAATAAATACTGTAAGGGATTCCCTCTTTGATAATTTATAAATTTTTTATATATTTATATATATGTAATTATACCGGTATCTGAATCAACATTTATTTCCATGTCAGGCATAATATTGCTGCTGAATTCTGTATTATAAACAAGTGTGATGTTATTATTAATGAAATAATCCTTTATTCTTTCGCTCACACATGACCTGAATATAACAGCATCAAATTTTGTATATTCTGCATTCTTATCATATGAATCTGCTATAAGAATATTCCCTGAACCATTGCCAGTGTTAATTTTCCCCTTTATACTTTTTCCAACAGCATAGCCCCTGCCCAGAAATGCGCCTATATTTAGCACCTTAATATCATTTGTTCCACCAAATATAAGCGATGGTGATCCAGATATAACAATGGTTTTTTGCCCTGCCCTGAGAATATTCTTGGAGGATAGTTCGTTAATAATATCATAAATATTATTTGAGTTTACGTAATTCTTGGGAACCACCACAGGTATAACCCCACGAAGCAGATTTAATGCCTTTGCCAGATTTTCCGAAGTTACCACAGCGTATATATCCTGTTCTGGCCTTATTGATGAAATTATTCTTGCGGTATGACCTGATTTTGTCAGTGCTATAATTGAGTTTATATCCACGCCCTCAACTATACGCCTTAACCCGAGAGATATTGAGAAGGCAAGGCGGTCCGTAAATATCGTTTCTGGTTCTGAAAAACTTAACTTATGGGACTCAACAAATTCTGATATGTCGCTCAGGTATGAAACTGCCTCCACAGGATATTTCCCTATTGCAGTTTCCTCTGAAAGCATTAAGGCATCTGTATCATCCAGAATTGCATTTGTAACATCTGAAACCTCTGCCCTTGTTGGCGAATCGGCATTTACCATTGACTCAAGCATCTGTGTGGCAACTATTGTTGGCACAGCCTTTCTGTGTGATTCCATAATAATTTTCTTCTGGGCCATGGCAACCTCCTTTAAAGGAAGTTCCACGCCAAGGTCTCCCCTGGCAACCATTATAAAATCAGAGGCATTAACAATGGATTCTATATTGTCATATCCCTTTTTTGTTTCTATCTTGCTTACAATGCTGGCTGAACTGCCGGACTCATATATATAATCCTGAAGATCGTATACATTTTCCTTCTGCTGGACAAATGAAAGTGCATAAAATGTTGCCTCGGACTTTATTCCCTCGCCAATAAAAATTTTATCTCTTTCAGTTATTGTCCCAAGATCTATATATCTGCCAGGGATATTAACCCTTGATGTATCGTGAATAATTCCTGAATCTAATGCCGTGGTGGTAATATCATTATCTTTTACAGAGAGTACCTTAAAATGAATTTTTCCATCATTTATTGCAATTACAGTTTCCTCATCTATATATTTTGTAATATCATGGTTTAATGTTATATCCGCATTTGTATTTGCAGATGATATAACATAATTTTTACCTGCTTCTATATTTATATAACCGCTCTTGAATAAACCTGTTCTAAGTTCCGGGCCCTTAAGGTCAACCATAATGCCTATTTTGGTATTTAGGTCGGAATTTATTTTATTTAAAAGCTTGCTGACACTTAATATATAGCCAGGTTCAATGTGCGCTGTGTTTATCCTTATAACTGATAAACCTTTTCTGGCCATATTTTTTAATATATTTTCATTAAAACTCGCAGGACCTATTGTGGCCACAATTTTAGTCTTTGGCATAACAATTTATTGTAACATCCATATTAATATTTATCCAATAGCCAGTATATAAGATAAATAGGTTATATAATAAATTATTAATTTTACAGGCCGGCAAGTTTTAATTTTTCTTTTAGTTTCTTTGCAGCCATTTTTGGATTTGAACTGTTCATTATGTATGAAACAACAACCACGCCACTGACAGGATACCTTAAAATCTCATCTATATTTTTGTCATTTATACCACCAACGGCAAAAACAGGCACATGAATGCCATCCATATTTTTTAATAAATCAAGACAGCATATTTCGGCGTTCTTATTTGATTCACTTTTAAAGCATAAACCTGTGCTTATATAATCAACATAATCCTGATATTTGAGGGCCATTTCCCTTGAGCAGTGTACAGATATGCCAAAAATTTTATTTTTATATTTAGACCTGTATTCTCTAATTTTTTCTATTTCAGTATTGGATGCAAAATGTATGCCATCGGCATTTATGTTATCCATTAAAATTATATCATTAAATACTGTGAGTTTTTTGCCATAATCATCACAAAGTTTTCTGATTTTTTTACCATAATCAATGTTTTTTCCTGATGTGTCCATGTATTCAACTATATCAACCCCACCATTAAGTGAATCCTCTATAATGTTTAGCAGGTTAGGCTTATTATAATTATATGTCACAAGATAAAGGCCGGAAATAGATTTCATAAGTTTAATTATAAAATTAATATAATTATAGTTTTCGCAGAAGAATTATGAATTAGAGCTTTTTTTAATAAAATAATTCTATCCCTAATAGCTTCTATAATAAATTCTGACCTGTTTCTATAACCAAGTTCAGATGATTTTTTTCAGCTTTTTTATTATTTAGTAACCAGGAAAAAATTGGGTGAAACAGATTATACAATTAAAAAGGTTTGATCTTTATAATTTAATTTATAATTTTAAATTTCATCAAGAAGCTTTATGCCTATAAGCTTTGAAGCATCCTCCATAATGTTTTTGTACACCATTATAAGCAGAATTCTTTTTGACTCTTCAGGGGTGTTTATAACAGGACAGTTTAAGTAAAATTCATTAAATGCCTTTGATAAATTCAAAAGATAATTGGCGATTATATCTGGCCTTAAGAATTCGACAGCGCTTTTTAATGAATATGGATATGAATACATTACCCTGATTAAATCCTTCTCATATTTATTATAATCGTTACCAAGCTCTCCCCCTGATTTTGATGATTTTCTAAGAACACTGCACGCCCTTGCATATGAATACATTATATAAGGTGCTGAATCCCCCTCAAAATTTAATGCCTCAGACCATTTAAATACTATTGGCTTGTTGGCATTTACACGTACAATATTAAATCTTATTGATGATGCGGCTATGGCCTCACTCACATTTTTTATTAAATTTTCATCATAATCCGGCCTCTTTTCCTTTATAATTTTTACAGATTCCTCAATGGTTTTTTCATAAAGATCGTCAAGTGTGACTATTCTTCCCTTTCTTGTTGACATCTTCCCATTTTCAAGTGATACGAATCCATAAAAAACAAAGTCTATTTTAGACTGAAAATCAAAAAATGTTTTTAAAACATATTCAAGATTTTTCGCATGATCCTTGTGGTCCTCACCAAGAACATCAACAAGCCAGTCAAAATTTTCCTGCTTAAATAGATGATAAACAATATCGCGGGAAAAATATAATGATGTACCGTCAGCCCTTGTAAGGAATATTTTTTTATCACCAATCTCAATGTATTTTGCACTCCCCTCACTTTTTAGATTTTCAGATATTGATTCAAGCATTTTATTAACGTCACCGTATAATATAAAGTTTGATTCCCATACATATGTTGATATTTCAATACCTATCTTTTTAAGTGATGCTTTTACAGAATCCAGAACAATTGATGCGACGTGCTGTATATTATCTATTAATTCCTTATCCCCCTTTTCGTATCTTTCCGCAAGTGCCTCTATTTCATTTTCTATAGATTTATTGGTCTCCATTTCGCGGTAAATTCTCTGGTATCCATCAAGAAGGTTCTGCAGATCCGGTTTCTCATTTTTATGATACTTTACATGCCCAAGATAAAGAGATATTACCTGCTTTCCAGAATCGTTAACAAAATACTGTGTGCATGACCTGTAGCCGTACCTCTCAAGAATTTTATATATGGAGTCACCAATAATTGAGTTTCTAATCCTACCGACATGTATTGGACCGGTTGGATTGGCACTTGTATGCTCTATTAAAACCTTGGACGTATCCTGAAATGTATTTGGAAAATATCCAAAGTCTTTAATGGAATTATATATTATACCAAGCATATTTTCAGGCCTTATAAAAAAATTTATGTAATTCCCCTGTAAATCTATTCTTTCGATAAAATCCTCAGAAAGATTTTCCTCTATTTTTTTTAATATAATTTTCGGGTCTTCCTTTAATTTGAATATTTTAAGTGTAAAATCACCATAATCCCTGCCAAGTTCAACATCGTTCTGTGATATATCTGGATATAATTCCCTTAACCTTTTTAGTATTATTTCCTTATAATCATCAAATATTAGCATGAGCACATAATATAATGAACGTAATTATATTTTTTTATAAAAAATAATTTAATTTTTTATCATTTAATCATTCTTTAGATTTTTCAGAAGATTTTCTGATACCTTTTTAAAAAACTCCATTAATTTTTCATTTTTTGATACTGCGGGAATTCCTGCATCGGAATCCTCAACTATTTCGGGCATCAATGGTATATTTCCAAGATATGGAATATTATATTCCTGTGCTATTTTTTCAGCCCCACCCTTCTTAAATATGTCAGTTTCGTAACCACAGTGTGGGCATATAAATCCACTCATATTTTCAACTATTCCAAGTATTGGTATGTTAACCTTCCTTGCAAAATTTATGGCCTTTTTTGCATCCAGTAACGCAACATCCTGTGGTGTAATCACTATTATTATACCATCTGCGTTTGGTATCATCTGGCATATGCTTAAAGGTTCATCACCTGTTCCTGGAGGCAGGTCTATTACAAGGAGATCCCTTCCATCCCATTTAACGTCCTCAAGGAACTGCTGCAGTGCCTTGTGCCTTATGGAGCCCCTCCATATAACAGGTGTGTCAAATGTTGGAAGGGTCATTGCCATTGATATCACATTTACACCATATTTCGTCTCAACCGGAAGTATTTTCCCGTTTTCATCTCCATAGATCTTTTCATTTTCAATGCCAAGTATTTTTGCATCATCAGGTCCGCTTATGTCGGCATCAAGCAATCCAACCTTTAAACCCTGAGATGCGAGGGTCACGGCAAGGTTTGTGGAAAAAGTTGATTTGCCAACACCCCCCTTACCGCTCATAACAAGTATGGTATGCTTAACGTTATACTTAAGGGATTTTCCCGGTGGGCCTATCTGTGGTCTTGGGGGCGGCTCATTGATTTTTATATTTCCTGTCATAGATTAGTATATATTTTTTTTATATTTAATGCTAATTTAATTATTAAAAAAATGTGATATTTAATAATGAAGCATGGTTTATTTATCAGTCTTTAAGTGCTGAATTAAGGCGTGCAATGGCCCTAATCACACCCAGGTGTGTAATTGCCTGTGGGAAATTACCAAGCAGGCTGCCAGTTTCGGGATTTATCTCTTCAGAAAATAAGTAAAGATGGTTTGATTTTGATAAAAGCGTTTCAAGAACTTTTTTTGCATGCTCGGTCCTGCCCATTAAAATAAGATCTTCCACATACCAGAAGCTTAGCAATAAAAATGGATTATCCATTGATTTTAAACCATCGTCCTTATTATATCTTAAAAACAGGTAGTTTGGGGTCATTAAATTTGATTCTATGCACCTTATTGTATTTATAACACGTTTATCCTTTATATTAAGGAAATCCATTAAAGGAAGTCTTAGAAGTGATGCATCAATATTTTTGGAGCCATAGGACTGGACAAAGCACTCCATTTCATTGTTATAACCATTTTTTAATATATCCTCCTTTATTTCTCTCTCCACCTTTCTCCATGTTTCATATGGTGCAGAGTATCCGAGTTTTTTGCCCATTAAAATTGCCCTGTGAAATGCAGACCATGAGATTAATTTGGAATAAACATAATGTTTGGGTTCTGTTCTAAATTCCCATATGCTTGAATCAGGGTACTTCCATATTACCTCAAGCTTTTCAAGAATGCCAAGAACAAAGTCCCATAACTGTGTGGTTATTACTCCATCTGCCAGTGAAAAGTGGTAAATAGCATTTATTATTGAGCCATACTGATCCAGCTGAAACTGGCCAGATGCCTTATTGCCTATCCTTACAGGCCTTGAGTTTCTGTAGCCAGAATAATCAAGTACTTTTTCCTTTAATATGGATTCGTCATTAATTTCATAAATTGTTTTAATTGCCTTCTGCTTATTTATTTTATACATGATATCATAGATAAATTTTGTGGCCTCACCGTTTAAACCAATTAAGGATAGGGCCTCTATAACATAGGCAGTATCCCTAATCCAGGTAAATCTGTAATCCCAGTTTCGGTCACCACCAATTGATTCGGGCAGGCTTGTTGTTGGTGCTGCCACCATCATGCCTGTTGGGTCATAAAATAGACCCTTTAGTGTGAGTGCCGATCTTAAGACATATTTGCCATATATTCCCTCATAATTTAACTTATTTGACCATGCTTTCCAGTACTTTCTTGTTTCGTTTAACCGTTCTATTGATTTGTATTCTAAAATATTATTTATATGCGTTATGCCTGTGGAAACAACAATCCAGTTATAGCCAGTTCTTTTCATCTGGAAGGTTCCGTATATTGTATCCCCATCCTGCCTAAAATTAAAATTGCTTGACACCCCAACTGTCTTATTTAATGATCTAAATATATATCCGTTTTTATTATGCTCCACCGAAGGTTTAATTTTACCGTAATTAAAACTGGGTTTAATTTTAATCGTGATTTTAATATTATCCTCAAATGGTTCAATAAATCTGTGTATTTCCGGCATGTTTATTGTTGCATACTCTGATGCGGGAAGAAAATCAGTTATTCTTACTATTATTCCATTTTCATCATAAAATTCTGTTACCAATATATTTGTGAGCTCCTCATAATACTGATTCACCATCAATCCAGAACGATTCGGTCTGATGGAAAAATACCCACCACGGTCTGCGTCAAGTATTGAATCGAAGAGTGGTTCTGAATCAAAATTTGGCAGGCATGCCCAGTCAATGGTACCATCCATGCCAACCAGTGCAGCGGTTTTATTATTAAAAATTACTCCATGATTCTCTATTTTTATATAATTTTCAGAATAAACATCTTCGATCTTTTTAAGACGCCCATAAATTTCCATTGTGTATGTCTATTTGAAGCGTATATTTATATTTTTAATACGGATATTAATTATTAAAATAAAAATAGATTTAAATAAAGAAAAATTATAGTCGTATTAAAATGAAACAAATAAGCGCGGACATAAATGGAGGTAAAATTAACATTTATATAGGTTCAGGTCTTGAAGATTATATAAACAATAACATATATGGAAGAAATGTTAGCTTTGTTTCAAAATCCCTGTCCGGATACCGTAACAAATTAAAAAAAATTAAATCTATAAAGATTTACATGCATGATGGAGAATCAATAAAGGATTTAAGATATCTAAGATTTATAGTTAAAAAACTGATAGATTTAAATATTGAAAGATCAGATACAGTATCATATATTGGTGGTGGAACTGTTGGCGATTTAACCGGATTTGCATCATCGGTATATAAAAGGGGAATAAATCTGGTTGCGGTTCCAACAACACTTCTGGCACAGGTTGATTCTTCCATAGGTGGCAAGAACGCCATAAATTTTAGCGGCATTAAAAATGTTATTGGAACATTTTATAATCCAAAATATATATTCAATGATACAGATTTTTTATTAAATTCCGATAAATCGCTTTTAAATGATGGCATGGCAGAGATTATTAAAATGGCGATCATCAATGATGAAAATTTCTATAATTATCTTAGAAATAATAACATGGACACAATTTTTAACCAGAATGATCTGGAGAATATAATATATAAAAGCAATAAGATAAAACTTAACATTGTTTCAAGAGACTTTTTTGATAAAAATAAGATCAGATATCTTTTAAATTTCGGCCATACAGTAGGACACGCAATAGAATCATTTACCAGTAATGATGTTTCCCATGGAACCGCAATTGCAAATGGTATGCTTGCCGAGAATTATATAGCATATAAAATGGGCCTATCTGAAAATTTTTATGATGAAATAATTACAATTCTGGAAAATTATAGAATCCCATTATTAAATTTTAAAAATTTTGATCCGGATATTATAATAAAATATATTTTAAATGATAAGAAAATGGAATCTGGCAAAATTAATCTTATTGTTCTTGACAGGATTGGAAAATCACATACAGAGGCTGTTGAAGTATCAGAAATCAAAAGGTATTTTTCTGAATTTCTTGAGGTAAAAAAATGAATGCATCCGCACTTATAGGAAAACCAGTAACACATTCTGCCGGACAGTACATATATAATAAAATATTCAAAAAAAATAACATTAATTCTATTTACCTTAGTATAGACCTTGATATGGAAAATATACCAGTTTTTATAAGATTTGCACGTGAGAACCTGTTAGGATTCAATGTAACAGCCCCGTATAAGGAAGTTATTTTAAAATACCTTGATGTTATAGATGATACCGCATCAGGCATAGGTGCTGTAAACCTCGTTAAGAACTGTTCAGGAAAATTATATGGATACAATGCCGATTATAACGGTTTTTTATTTTCTCTTAAGCATAATAAAGTTGACCCCAATGGCAAAAAAATATTAATACTGGGCACAGGTGGAACGGCCAGAATGGTTTATTATGCGCTTAAAAGTAATTACAAATGCACTGTCTTTAACGCCACAAGAAATTTAGAAAATAAAAAGAATAAAAATTTTTTTGATAACCTAATAGCATATGATGAGCTGATGCCAGAATATGATATTATAATAAACTGCACGCCTGTTGGAACATTTCCTGACATTAAGTCCCCAATTGATGGATCCAAGATTATGCATAAATCCACAGCCATTGATATGATATACAATCCACAGAAAACTAAATTCTTAGCCCTTGCTGAAAATAAGGGATGCAGCACCGTCAATGGTGTAGATTTATTCATTGGCCAAGGTCTTGAAACATTAAAAAAACTTTATAATTTATCTATTGACTATCAGGAATTTAAATTGTTATTTAATGAAAAAATAATTAAGTAACTTAATATTATTTCTATTGAATGATTGTTAAAACCAATGGAGGGCTTTCTGTAATTTCAGCATTTGTGGATGGTATTGGGTCAGCAATTTCACTGGATTTGCCAATGTACACAACTGTAATAGAATCTGATTCAGATAAAATAGGTGATCAAAAGATATTAGAAACATTGGAGATAATCAGGAATAAATACAGTATAAATAAAAAATATTCTGTTGAAATAAAGAGCCAGATACCTCAGTCAGTGGGATTAAAAAGCAGCAGTGCAATGACATTATCATTACTGTACGCAATATTAAGGCTAAATCGTATATATTTAAAGGAGGATGAATTATTAAGATCGGCAGCCGAAATATCACTTAAAAATAAAACATCAATAACCGGTGCACTTGATGATATTTCAATGTGTTATTATGGAGGATTAACAGTTACAGATAACTTTGATTTTAGACTTATAAGAAGGATAAAAATAGAGAATACACCGGTGATAATAGCATATCCCAAATTTTATCATAGAAGTACATATGATATGAAAGATATTGATTTTAAAAAATATAAAAAATATATACAGAAACTGGAATTGCTCTTAAACAGTAAATATGTTTATGAAACCATGGTTCTTAATGGATACCTTTTTGGCTCCCTTTTCGGCTATGACCCTGAAATAATAAATTATTTTCTTGGATCTGGGGCAATTTTTTCCGGAATAAGTGGTAAGGGTCCTGCTGTATTTGCCATATATGAGGATAATGAGGATCGTGATAATGCAGCCTCAAAATTTAGTTACAAGAATTATAATATAATCAAAAGCAGAATTAATAATGATGGAATTAATATAATATATCAATGATTATTGAAGTGAAGCCTGGAGAAATTGGTGGCATCGTGGAGGCCCCATCATCAAAGAGTTTTACACAGAGGTATGTCCTTTACTCTGCATTTTCTGGAAAACCAGTAACATTAAGGAATATATCATACTGTGATGATGAGCTTATTGCAATAGATATAGCAAAAAGCTGCAATGCCCATATTGAATATCAAAGGAGGGATGTAAAAATAACTCCTGATTTTAAATGCCCAAAAAAAATCTATGTTGGTGAATCTGGAACATCGTACAGGCTTTCACTGGGATTGCTGGCAGGAAGGAAGTGCACCACGGAGATATCTGGAAAACCTGCCCTTGCCAAAAGACCAGTTGAAGACCTTATTTCATGCCTTGAAAATACTGGATCAATTTTTTATAAAAACAGTGAGGGGTTTTATAAAATAGATGCAACAAATTCAGGTAATGTTTACTGCACTTTAAATGCATCAAAAAGTTCACAGTTTGCAAGCGCCATGCTTTTTTATTACTCATTTTTTAAAAGTGCATGTTTTGGCATAGATTCCATGGTTTCAGAAAAATATATGGATATAACAGTAAAAACACTGGAAGATTTTGGTATTAATATTAAGCGTGAGAATAACAAATTTATCATAGATGGATATCTGAAATCAAAAAATGACATTCATATAGAGGGTGATTACTCATCAGCGTCATATTTTATGGTTCTTGGCATCTTTACAGGAAATATATTAATAAAAAATCTCAAAAAAAACAGCCTGCAGCCTGATAGTGGAATAATTAAAATACTCAATGATGCAGCCGGATGCATAGAAATTTTTGATGATTATATAAAAATAAATAAGGCATATGAAATAAAAACAGTTGTTGTTGATGTATCAGCAACTCCTGATTTTGCACCAGTTGCATCTGTAATAGGCATATTTTCAAAAAATGGGGTTATCATTAAAAATTATCAGAGGCTGGAAATTAAGGAATCTAACCGTTATCTTAATATTCTGGACATGGTTGAAAAATTTGGCGGGATTGCTGAAATTAAAGATGATTTTATGTTCATTCACCCCGGTGGTATTAAGAATCCTGACACATTAATTTACAGTGACCATAGAATGGTAATGAGTGCCATAATAGCCGGAATAATTGCAGGGTCAAAAACAAGATATGGCGATATCGAGGCCATAAATAAGAGTTACCCCTCATTCCTAAATGACCTGAAAAAACTTGGCGCTGATATACGATTTAATACTGAAATATAGTCATAAAAAAATCTTAATTAAGTTTAATATCTGGAAAATTAAAAATGAATTTTTTATAAATTTAATTGAGAATGTTTTAAATTACAGTATTGTAATAATTTATATTGTAGGTAATATAATTATTTTAAAATTTTTTATTAATTTATAAAATCTCTAAAATTGAAAAATATTATATACAGATATGTAATTACTAATAGTAGCACAAAACCAATCTCAAACGGATAGATGGATAATATGCATGAAAATGCATTTGGATGAAATCTATTTTCCAGGGTTGGCAGAGATGAAGTTCCCATTTGAATAATGGGTTCCGATATGTAAGGCAAAGCCGCTAATTTCTTTAACAATAAAAGTGGAGGTAGGATTAACTCCGGTTGATCCTGCCGGCGGCCACTGCTATCAAGTTCCGACTAAGCCATGCGAGTCAAGGTATCGTAAGATGCCGGCATACTGCTCAGTAACACGTGGATAATTTACCCTTGGGAAAGGGATAACCTCGGAAAACTGAGGCTAATACCTTATAGTTGCTTAAAACTGGAAGGTTTAGGCAATGAAAGTTTCGACGCCCAAGGATAAGTCTGCGGCCTATCAGGTAGTAGGTGGTGTAACGGACCACCTAGCCTTAGACGGGTACGGGCCCTGGGAGGGGTAGCCCGGAGATGGACTCTGAGACATAAGTCCAGGCCCTACGGGGCGCAGCAGGCGCGAAAACTGTGCAATGCGCGAAAGCGCGACACGGGGAGCTTGAGTGTCTTGGCATAGCCAAGACTTTTCTTATACCTAAAAAGTATAAGGAATAAGTGCTGGGTAAGACGGGTGCCAGCCGCCGCGGTAACACCCGCAGCACAAGTGGTGGTCACTTTTATTGAGCCTAAAGCGTTCGTAGCCGGTTTTGTAAATCTTCAGGTAAATCCTGAAGCCTAACTTCAGAAGGCCTGAAGAGACTGCAAAACTTGAGATCGGGTGAGGTTAAACGTACTTTCAGGGTAGGGGTAAAATCCTGTAATCCTGGAAGGACGACCGGTGGCGAAGGCGTTTAACTAGAACGAATCTGACGGTGAGGAACGAAGGCTAGGGTAGCAAACCGGATTAGATACCCGGGTAGTCCTAGCTGTAAACACTGCCCACTTGATGTTGCTTTTCCGTTGAGGGAAGGCAGTGTCGGAGCGAAGGTGTTAAGTGGGCCGCTTGGGAAGTATGGTCGCAAGACTGAAACTTAAAGGAATTGGCGGGGGAGCACCGCAACGGGAGGAATGTGCGGTTTAATTGGATTCAACGCCGGAAAACTCACCGGGAACGACCTGTGGATGAGAGTCAACCTGACGAGTTTACTCGATAGCAGGAGAGGTGGTGCATGGCCGTCGTCAGCTCGTACCGTAGGGCGTTCACTTAAGTGTGATAACGAGCGAGACCCACATCTCTAATTGCTAATGTATATGCGAATATACATGCACTTTAGAGAGACCGCCATCGCTAAGATGGAGGAAGGAGCGGTCGACGGCAGGTCAGTACGCCCCGAATTTCCCGGGCTACACGCGCATTACAAAGAACGGGACAATGCGTTGCAACCTCGAAAGGGGAAGCTAATCGCGAAACCCGTCCATAGTTAGGATTGAGGGCTGTAACTCGCCCTCATGAATCTGGATTCCGTAGTAATCGCGGGTCAACAACCCGCGGTGAACATGCCCCTGCTCCTTGCACACACCGCCCGTCAAACCATCCGAGTTGGTGTTGGATGAGGCTTAATTCGAGAGGGTTAAGTCAAATCTGATGTCGGTGAGGAGGGTTAAGTCGTAACAAGGTATCCGTAGGGGAACCTGCGGATGGATCACCTCCATGAAAAGGCAGCTTTGCCTTACACTACTTTTTTTATTTTTTAATTTTTGTATGCTTTAATGTTTTTATAAAGAATTTTAATACAATTTAGAAAAGATTTTATTTTATGTTTGTCTTATCAATATGATGGATAAAACTACTCAGGACAAAAAGACCGTTGAGGACAGGCTAATCGAGCAGCAGGAGAAAATAGAGAGAAGATTTCAGGGAATAGGCAAGGGAAAATATTCAAGGATTTTAAAAATGGCCAAAAAACCAACAGGTGAGGAATACACTAAAATATCCCTTATAGCAGGTGTTGGAATTATTCTTTTAGGATTAATAGGTTTTATTATATATTATATAATGCAGATAGTGTTTTAGGTGAGTTTTAATGGAACAGGAATTTGAATGGCTGGAATCAAATATTGGTGATGAAATAAATGCGGGATGCAATAAGAAAATTAAGAAGAGGGAGGAAAAGGATACTGATAGCAGTTTAATACCATTAAATTTAACTGTTAAAAACATTCAGAATGTAAAAAGAAAGTTTAATGTAAATATAAAATGCAGCTTCAATCAGAAAGATCCATTAATAGAATGGAAGATTAAATTAAAAAATGATTATAATTTGTCCCCAAAGGATAATAAAGAAATAAATGAGGATTTTGATATAGAGGGAAATAAAAGCCGCGATCTGAATTTAGAGATAGATACCCCAAGAGGGGGGTATATGAATGACTCACTCACAGTAAATCTAACAATAAATTCAGAGGATGGCATAAATAAGTATAATAAAATATTTAAGGTAATTTTAAGACCGGTAATAATAATAGCAAAATGTACAATAGGCAAGGAACTTGATATTGCCATAGACCTTTCAAATCATGGGGAGAAGGACAAGGACGATAGAAAAAAGAGCAACCCAAATGCTGAAAATGAAATAATGGCAATAATGTCTCCATATGAAATAAAGGGATACTTCTTTATCGAAACCATGCATGTGGACCGCGTTGAGCTTCTGGCAAGGCAGATAAGGGGATTTAAGGGCCTGGTTTCCGGTGAAATAGATATATCAGAGATAGAAAAATACCTTACACCAAAGCCAGCGGTTACGGGCCTTGAAATGGGAGCCCTTGTGGAGATTGTTGAGGGGCCATTCAAGGGCGAAAGGGCAAAGATAACATCAATAGATGCCGCCAGGGAGGAGGTAACAGTCCAGTTAATAGAATCCATGGTACCAATACCGGTAACGGTAAAGGCTGAGGCCATTAGAAATCTTGATAAGGCATGAAAATTAAAAGTAATTCAGCAGATAGTGAAAGAAAATTTATTGATAATATAAAAAAATTTTTTGAAGACCCACTTGTTATACTTCCTGAATGCACCGATAGCTGCATGTTCTGCCCGGTAAAATCTTATAAAAAAAAGATTGAGGCCATGATGCAGAACAAAAATTTTGGAAAATATTTTAATTCCGCAGACCAGCTGCTCAGTGCCATATCAGAATCCTATAAAATACTGGAAAATGAGAGGGTTCCATTAACCGGAATAATAAAAACGAATTATGGGTCTGTATCATTCTGCAAAAGGGGAAATTCCGATGAGTATATATTATCAGGGGTTCAAAATTACAACAATGCTGTTTACAGGCTGCTTGCATTTAAAAATGTTATAAAAAACAAAAAATTAAACGTTTATTCCTCGTCCAATTTTTTTCAGGCAACATGTAAAAACATGATTAATATAGAAACCCTTAAGGATATATTAAATGATGAAAAACTTCAATATAAAATAGAAAATGGTGATGTTATATTTGGGACCTCCGGAAATAAAATGGAGTTTAATTTGTTTAACATAAAAATTATTATTTATGAGGATTTTCAGCAGAACATACCATATTTATTATTTAAACACATTGCAATGTACGATTACAATCTTGATATTAAAACTGATTTTCTTGAATTCATCGATGATGATAAAGGTACAGTTTTTGAGTATATAAATAATAACATAGATGGCAGAACGTTCTTTTCAAAAATAAAAAAATTCAAGATTAATTATGTAAAAAATAATGCACTCTTTGTAATAGATAATAAAAATTATGGTGTTGAGGATTTTGTAAAAATATTAAATTTTGACCCAAAAATTTCAGATTTTATCAAGGATAAATTAAGGGAATCAAAAACAGGATTTTATCTGGAAAACGCTAACCAGAGGAAAATATTTGAATTTCTATTTCCCCGATATAAAAATGAAATAATTAAACTGATGTATGGTTTAAATGATGATGAAATAAAAAAACTAAAAGGTGGTCCACTTGAGATAATGAATATGGCTGCAGATATTAAAAACAGGAAAAATGCGGAAAATAAAATAGTAAAGCCCTGGTCTGAAAATTCTGGATTTTTAATAGGGCTGATTACAGAATATTTTAGCCACGGTGAGGAGGCGGGGATAGTGTATGGCCAGAGGGGATCAGTGGATAGCCCAATAAAAAAGGGGATATACTCTGCATTTCTTTCTGTTCTTGGAAAGAATGAGGGGTGGCGTTTCTCTGACAGTGAGGAAAAACTTGGAGAGCTAATATACCCATATATGAAGAACATAATAAATGGCACTGAGATTAACAAAGAGTTAAATAAATTAAAAGCCATAATTGATTAATTATGTCTAAACATGTAATATCAAAAAAAGATTATAAAGAATTAAGGGACAAGATGGCAGCAAAGGGCATGGACATATCAGGACTTGAAAATATTGAGGTTGAGGAAAAAAAGAAGGATAAAATATATTATTATATGGGCAGACCTGTGATAGTCAATGATATGCCAACAATATACCTTATTAATTACATTAAGCCAAAGGACAGGGTGGTGGTTATAGATTCAGGGGCAGAACCCCATATAAATAATGGTTCAAACCTATTCGCACCCGGCATTATAGATATGGATATTAATATTAAAAAAGGGGATACAGTTTATATAAAAAGCAGTAAGGGTTATTATATTGCACTGGGAATTGCAATGGATGATGGTGAAAATATAATGAGGAATAAAAAGGGAGAGGCTGTTAAAATAATACATTATATGAATGATCAGATCATGAAATTATTTTAAAAAAATACAAAAATATTATTAATTTATTAATTATATATAATCATGGAATTATTAAATGTTGGCGATACTGCACCGGATTTTGAGGCCACAGATCAGGATGGGAACAGGGTAAAATTGAGCGATTTTGCCGATAAGACGGTGGTTCTTTATTTTTATCCAAAGGATAACACCCCAGGATGCACCGTGGAGGCAAAGAATTTCAGAGATAATATAGACCTTTTTAATGAAAATGGCGTGACGGTTCTTGGTGTCAGCGTCGATTCACCAGAATCGCATAAAAGGTTTCAGGAAAAGCAAGGATTAAATTTTACACTTGTTTCAGATAAGGAAAAGAAAATAGTTAAGGATTACGGAGTTCTTGGGCTGTCAACCGCAAAGCGTGTGACCTATATAATAAATAAGGGAAAAATAGTATATGTATTTCCAAAGGTTACACCAAAGGACCATGCAAAAGAGGTTTATGATAAACTCAAAGAATTGAATCTAATATAATTTTTATATTTGTTATATTTAATCGGAAATAAAATTATTTTTTATATCAGCATCCATTATTGTTACCCCAATGGAGGAAATCAGCCATATTATTGATATAAGCAGTAAAAATGAGTTAAACCTTATAAGAGAGTAAATTAAAATTGCAAGTGGTATAATATATTTTATTAATAACCAAAAAAAATTATTTAAATTCATATTAATTCATTTATATATTTATCCAAACAGAGAGCTTAGTCCAGCCATTGCATCTGATTCTGCTTCCTCTTTCTTTTCTTCCTTCTTTTTCTCCTCTTTCTTCTCTTCCTTCTTCTCAGATGCTGCCGGTGCAGGTGCTGCTGCGGCTACTGGAGCTGCTGCTGCATTTTTAAGAACCTCATCTATATTCACATTTTTCATGCTTTCAAGAAGAGATTTTAATCTTGCCTCATCAGCAGTAACTCCTGCGCCTTCGAGTACCTTCTTCAAGTTCTCCTCATCTATTTCTTTTCCAGCTGTGTGGAGTAACAATGCTCCATATATATATTCCATTCAAACTACCTCCTTATCCAAATAAAGCTCCGAGTCCTGAAGCTGCATCATCTTCAGATTTTTCCTCCTTGCTTTCTTCTTTCTTTTCTTCCTTTTTATCCTCTATGTTTTCATTATTTAAATCTTTATTTGTTAACGCATTAATTGCGCCAGCATTTATTGCAGCCTTCCTTATAAAGATTTCAATGTTCTTTTCGTCCACAAAGTTTGTGGTTAATGCAAGTTCCTGTGCCTCCAGATATGCCTTTGAAATAAATTCTTTAACAGTTTCCGGTACGAGATATTTAATTTCCATTGCAATATTTTTTGCACCGAAGAATGCCTTTGAAAGATCTGCCATTATGCTCTCAACGGTAATTGATAGCACATCCCTTGTGAATATAATGCCATCCTCATATGCAGAGAGAAGGTCAAGTCCAACTGTAACAGGGAGTATTTCAAGTTTTTCAAGTATCTGTGCCTTATCCTTTGTTATGACCTCTCCCTTCTTTACGAGTTTTACCTCACTTTTTATTACAATCTTACCCTTTTCAATACCTGCTGGTATACCTGCCTTCTGAAATACAGTTATCATTGGGCCTGGTGGAAAATTTGTTTCCTTTGGCTCTATTATTATATCATCCTCTGCTATTTCACCGCCTCTGGCTGCTGCCTTTGTTCTTTTTGATTCTAGTATGTCATATATTGATTTTGGTGTTTCCTTTGTTGTTAAAAGTGCAACCTGTCCGTTGGCAAATTCTGCCATGTTCCCTATGCTTTTTTTATTGCTATTTTTAAAGGCCCTCTGCAGGAGCCTTGCACGCATGACCTTAATATGTGCATCTGACCTCAGATCGTTTCTGATCTTCTGGAATTCCTTGTTTCTTAAGCCCTTTATGCTAACAACAGCTGCAACCGGGCTGTTGTTTATTTCGTTGGTAATCGAATCTACCAATTCAACCTTCCATTTTGCTGGCTCGCTCATTCTATATCACCCAAATCTATGTTTACAGCCTTGCCCATGGTAGATTTTATGTACACAGACGCAAGATTGCTTTTTCCCTTCTCAAGATGTGATATAACCCTTTTAACAACTGCATTCAAATTCTGGGAAATCACATCGTCGGGCATATCCTTAACGCCTATGGGAACATGGAAAGTCCTTTTGTCCCTGCTGCGCGCCCTTACACTTTTTTTAAGATTTTCTATCAACTGTGTTGGGTCCTGGCCTGGAGGCACGGGTTTTGGCATCTTACCCCTGGGTCCCAGTATTATACCAAGACTTTTACCAATAGACCCCATCATTGTGGATTCAGCCACAAAGAAGTCTATTTTATTTACAAGCTTTTTAAATGCCTTTTTATCGTCTATAAAATTATTTAAATCCTCAAGACTGTATTTATAATCGGCATTTTGTGCCTTTAGCCTCATTTCATCACTGGCTATGAGCGCAACCTTAATATCCTTGCCACGACCCCCGGGAAGTATTATTTCCTCATTGATTCTGTTTTTGGGGTCCGACATATCAACATCCTTTAGATTAAAGGCAAGCTCAAGGCTTTCCTTAAATTTTCTTTCCTTTCCCTGTTTTGCTTCCTGTATGCTTTTAATTACTCCACCGGCCATTATTATTCACCTATTTCTATTTCGCCGTTCTTTATTTTTTTCTGTATCTCTTTTGGGCTCTGCCCCTCCACTGTTATTCCAAGGGAAACAGCAGTTCCCAAAACCTCCAGAACAGCTCCTTTCATATTGTATGAAAGTAATGATGGTTTCTTGGCCTTTGCAACATTTTTTATCTGTTCAAGTGTCGCATTGCCAGCTATTTTTTCCTTTACATTTCCTGATCCCTTTTCTATTCCGACCTCCTTCTTTAGGAGGGCGGATGTTGGGGGCACACCCACTATTATCTCATATTTTTTTGTGGTGGGGTCTATAACATTTACGGTTACAGGCACCTGCATCCCCGCGAAGGATTTTGTCTTCTCGTTTATATCCTTAACAACCTGTCCGAGATTGAGCCCAAGAGGTCCAAGGGCCGGACCAAGAGGCGGGCCAGTTGTGGCTTTACCTCCCTCAACCATTGTTTTAACAGCAACCATATGTTACACCTTTTGATTATACCATATTATAAACATATTTTTAATATTTTTCTTTTTTAAAATGTTTAACAATTATAAAAATTACATAATAGTTTTTGAAAATTTATGCTCCTATAAAAAATAACTTATATTTATATATTATACAATACAGATGAATGTAAATATAGTTGATGGGCGAAAAGAAAAAATTTTTGACGGTTCAACAAAAGTTCTAATAGATATTTTTAGATCTACAACGACAATTCCATTAATTTTATACCGTGGTGCAAAATATGTAATTCCGGTAAGAACCATAACAGAGACAAGAAAATTAAAAAATAAGAATCAGGATTATATTACCAGTGGGGAAAGATTTGGATTAAAAATACCCGGGTTTAATTTTGAAAATTCACCATACTCCATTATGAATGCTGACCTTTCTGGAAAAATAGTCTTATTTACATCAACAAACGGTATTAAGGTGCTATTCAAGCTTATCAAATATCCTGGAGATATCTATATTTCTTCATTTATAAATTTCACGGCAACCTATAATGCCATTAAAGATAATGAAAATATTTCCCTTGTGGTATCTAACAGACCGGATGGTAAATCTGATGAGGATTATATTTATGCAGAAATGCTTAAAAGCAGGCTTGAGGGAAATGAGGTAAATATTGATGATTATATAAATAAAATTATAAACAGTCATGGAGCAAAAAGATTAAAGATTATGGGTGCGGGTCATGATATAGACTATTCAATAAAGGTTGATATGTATAATTATCCTGTTATATACAGGGATGGCAAAATAATTACAAAAAACTAAATCTCAATCACACTTGATTCAATGAATTTTTTATGCCTTTCGCTGGCAAGTATTTCAAGAAGTTTCCTTGCCCAAAATAACTTTTTTTTCTTAAATGCTATGGAATTTTCGTCATAGTATGGCTTTATGGTAACCTCTTTGAAACAGAATCCAATCAATATTATACTGGAAGCATTAAGATACTTTGCAAGAAATGCTGACCTGTCCCCATCAGTAAATCCAAAATAATTTTTTATGTTTTTTATGGGTATGTTCTGTGTGGTTCCCATTGCCCTTGGGAATTTCGATGAATACTTGAGTATTTTATTAATATTATCCCCATGAGCATGTATTATTAAATCAGTACCATTTTTATAATAATTATGAATTAAATTAATGTCACCATCCATGTCTGTAACAATTATATCGGGCTTAATTGATGCATATTCATGGAATCTTGTTACTGCTGAATCGGCAACAATAACCACACCGCCAGATATTGAATTTAATCCTTCAGGCATGTTTTTTCCATTTCCTACTATAAAGAAATTTTTACCATGGTATTTTTTTAAAAAATTTTCATTGCTGTTAATATAATTTGAAAGAATAAATGATGATATTAAATCTTCATTGCGGTTTATCCCCAATGAGTCTGTTATATCCTCATATATTTTTAACCATTGTATTAAATTCATTTTACACCAAATAATGATTTTTGCTTTGATTTTATTGTTGAACGGTACTTATGTATTACTGCTGTGACGAGGGCCATAATAATCCCGGCTATCAGATAGACAAAGTAGATCATAAAAGATGAAAATTTTATAAAGCCCACAACATATCTTATATAATTTATCATTCCGTAGGTAATTAACTCTAGGGCTATTGAAAATGATACGCCGTACCATATTTTTGAGAGCCTTCCAGCCTTGCTAATAAATGATATATCAAAGGCCTCAAATAATGATCTTGATAGGTAAGACCCGTAAACCCACCATGAAATTATTGCCAGAAAAACCAGAATTTTATTTAACAATGGTACTGTTTTAAGTGTCTGCTCATATGTATATGCAATGCCTATAATTATTATAAAGAAGGACACCACATATGATAGCATGGATATCTTTGTTTCTTCTGAATATTCCTTTAAAGCGCTTAATACTGTTACAATTTTTGGCCTTATATCCGCATCCTTTAAAATAAAATAGGAACCTATAACTATTGTAACAAGCATAATTGCACCGCTTGATGGTATAATAACATATGACCTGCTTATTATCATGGAATATACAGTAAATATTAGCAGTGCAATACCATAGCTGAGTAAAAGCAGACCAACAGGCACGGTGAACTTCCTTGAAACTTTTTTATCCTTAAAGGCTTTAACAATATAATAATATGTGGATTCAATATTTTCATTATGCCTTACTATAATATGCTTAACATACCTTATCTTAATTCGTGATGCTATTATTGGTGTTATATAATCATCCTCGGCACCGTCAGAAATGAGGATTAAATCATCATAATGTTCCATGTTTAATACCTCATCAAGCTGAAGGCTCAGAATCTCATCTGATTTTTCCCCAACGTCACTATCACCGGTGATTAGTGCTATTTCCACATTTTCTCCCTTATCCTTTAATTCCTGGTAATGTTTTAGTGCACCAAAAAGTGCGTTTGAATCAGAATCTTCGGGGTCCTTTGTTATCAGGGCAGTGGCTGCCCTGTAGCAGTTATTATATCCAATAATCGGTCCGGTAATACCGGCCTTCATACCGTAATCGTTATCCCGGTCGATGTTTAAAATTAATGTCTTCATAGGTGCATATTAATAAAGAGATAAAACTATTTAAATATTTATTTATAAAAATAAAATACAAAAATTTATTTTGTTATAAAATACCCGGCACTTTTTTGCCTTGCCACCCTTTTTACATATTTTTTATCCATTAATTCCTGCAATGATGCAGTTATCATTGATTTGCCCAGACCTGCAGCCTTCATAATATCGTCTGCTGTCTTTAATTTGCTTTCTGAAACCGCGCCAATTTTTTTCATGGCATCATAAACTTTCTGTGCATTAGGTGATAGATCATCCATGATTATCAGGGGGATATATTTAAGGTAAATATATAAACATTATTATAAAGCAATATTATTTTATTTTTAAATAAAAAATCTATAATACAATAATAATATTATGAACCATGATAAATTTCCTTATGATTGCCTCAGGAAGCAAGGGCAATTCAACATTAATATGGGATGAGGATGATTTAATAATAATTGATGCGGGTATTAGCCTGAGAAAATTCAGGACCAAAACTGCATCATTTAATTTTGATGATCTGGAAAAATCTATATTTATCAGCCATGAGCATTCCGACCATGCCTCAGGGGCCAAAACCATTTCTAAAAATATAGGTGCAGATATATATTCCAGGCCTGGAACACTTGAAAGATTGAATATATCCGGCTTTAAAATAAATGATGAAACTGCAATTGGAAATTTTTCAGTAATACCTGTAAGTGTAAGCCATGATGCCATTGACCCTGTGGTTTATATAATTAAAAATAGAAACATTAAAATGGCTGTTGTATCTGACCTTGGCAGGGTTTCAGATGATTTATTATACTGCATAAAAAATTCTGATATACTTGCCCTTGAATCAAATTATGATTACAATATGTTAATCAACGGTAAGTATTCGGAGCCATTAAAAAGAAGAATTTTAAGTGAGTACGGCCATTTATCCAATGAACAGAGTGCCGATGCCCTGTTCGAATCAGCCTCAGAAAATACACATATAATACTTACACATCTTAGTGAGAATAATAATACACCAGATATAGCCCTATCATATGCCAAGTCATATCTAGGCAACCGTGGAAAAAAATATAGAACAATAGAGTGTGCATCTCAGGAAAATGGTAGCTCTATTTATACATTTTAATACTAAAATTTTTGTAGTAAAACCTAATGTAGTCATATGCAAAACTATGAGTTGATAATAATTGGTGCCGGTCCTATTGGTCTTTACTCAACATTCCTGGCCGGCCTGAGGGATATAAAGAGCCTTACACTTGAAGCGCTTGATTACAGTGGCGGACAGATACCAGAGCTTTACCCTGAGAAAACAGTTTATGATGTTCAGGGAATACCAAGAATAAACGCAATGGAATTAAGGGATAAGATGGAGGAACAGGCAAGAATGTTTGGCAATGAGATTTTATTTAATTCCAAGGTTACAGATATAATAAAAACTGATAATGGGTTCAATGTGGAGGTTAATGGTGAAAAATTGTATTCATCACGTGCTGTATTAATATGTACCGGCATGGGAGATTTCACACCAAGGAAAATAGGGTGCCCGGGAGAGGATGATTATCTTAACAAAGGCTTAAGTTATACTGTTAAGGACATAGAAAAATTTAAGGATACCGTTGTTGGAGTGGTGGGAGGTGGTGATGCTGCCATTGATTATGCAAACGAACTTGCGGAGGTGGCTTCCAGGGTTTATGTAATACATCATAGTGAAAAATTCAGGGCTGCAGAGAAGACCCTTGAAAATGCAAGAAAAAACCAGAAAATTGAATTCATAATGAATACCAGCGTTTCAAAGATTTCGGGGAATTCCGTGCTTGAAAATGTTACACTGCATAATGTAAATGATAATACAGATAAAATATTAAAACTGGACAGGCTGGTCATAGCGATAGGCCATGTGGGCAAGGCAAACCTATTTAAATCAATAAACCTTGAGACAAGCCCAAATAAAAGAAACATTATGGTGAATAATAGATTTGAAACAAATATTCCAGGAATATATGCTGTTGGTGACGTTGCCTCCATAGCCGGGGAACCAATACACCCATTGATTGCAGTTGAGGGTGGGGATGCATACATGGCCATTAATATAATAAAGAAGTATCTTAACCCTGAGGCATCAATCTTTGGTGGGCACAGCTCAAGCCTTAACTTATAAAAATTTAATTCAATGCATTATTTATTATATTTTATTTGTTTTAAAGTTATACAGATAACTTGATTTATAAATAAGGCATATACCATGATTGGTGTTTTTATGGATAAGGAGGAGGCATTTAAACAGTTAAAGCGGATGAATGCGAAAAAAATTTTATTACAGATTCCAGACGGCCTTAAACCACAGGCATTTGACATTTTTAATTATTTTGCTTCAGATTTTAATGTAATAGTAAGCTCATCATCATTTTACGGTGCATGTGATATTGGGAATAGGGAGATTTATGAAGGTGTTGACTGCATTGTTCAGCTAGGCCACACAGAGATACCAAATATAAATTATCCACTGCCTGTTATTTTCATAGAATATTATTACAATACCATTGAAATAGATGATTCCACCTTTGATGTTCTTAAATCTGATGGCATAAATAAAATTGGTCTTTTATCATCTGTTCAGTACTACAATGAAATGCTTTATATAAAGGATAGATTGGAAAGAAACGGATTCAGTGTTTACGTTGGGAAAAACGATGGGAGGCTAAAATATCCTGGGCAGGTTCTTGGATGCAATTTTAGCACTGCACATTCTGTATCTCTATATGTTGATGCATTTCTCCTAATAAGCACCGGACTTTTCCATGGCATAGGTGTGCAGTTATCTTCAGATGACAGGGATGTTTATATCCTTGATTTAAATGATAAAAAGATACATAATATAAGGCATGATACTGATATTTTTCTTAAAAAACGTTATGCAAGAATGGAAAGGGCATTGAATGCCAAGAGATTCTGTGTTGTTGTCGATACCAAGATTGGACAGTACAGAATGAAAATTGCAAATGAAATTTATGAAAAATTAAAGGCGCTTAATAAAAATGTTATAATGACAAGCGCAGATAATATTAATCCTGCCGATTTTGAAAATTTCATGTGTGATGCCATTATTTTCACAGGATGCCCAAGGGTGCCAATAGACGATGAGGAAAAGTTTAAAATGCCTGTGCTTACGCCCACTGAATTTGATTTAATTTTTGGATTTAAAAAAAGTAAAAGGTATGTGATGGACGAAATAGTCTCTGTGGATAAACAGGAGGAAAATAAAAATACTGAAACTAAAGGCATTAATGCATAATAATCTATTCTGCATCTCCAATAAGATAGTTATTTCCAAATGAAACTATTTTGCATTTTACGTTTTCATACTTTCTGTAGTTTCCACTTAGCACCACAGGACGGTAGTTTAGATCCCTGCCTATGGATGTGCCATTTTTCCCTGTCTCGGTTATAAGGACATTCTCCTCACGACCAATGAATCTTTCAAATTTTTTTGATATTATGTCCTCATGGAGCTTTATTAACTGGTTTGACCATGATTTAAGTGTATTGGAATTTAATGGCTGCTTATCAAAATCTTTTGTGTATGGTCTTGGGGAGAACCTTGTAATGTTTATTATATCAGGTTTAAGATCCTGTATGAATTTATATGTTCTTTCAAAGCTTTCTTCAGAATCCTTATAATATCCAAGTATTATATCTGTTGATAACACCATATCCGGAAAAGATTTTTTAAATTCGTTGAAAACCCTGGAGGCCTCCTCAATGGTATACTCACGGTTCATGGCTGAAAGAACATTATTGTCAGCACTCTGAACTGGCAGGTGAAGGAATTTAAATACCTTATCATTTTGATATGATTTTATTAATTTTTCAAGTATGTCATGTGTGTTTCTTGGCTCCATCATTCCCACACGCAGTTTAAATTTACGGTTTATGGAAACTATACTGTTTATAAGGTCGGCAAGATCAATGCCAAGATCCTTTCCATATGCCGCGGTATCAAGAGATGATATTCTTATTTCCTGTATACCGCGATCCAGTTCCATTTCTATTTGGCGTACAATCTTTTCTGGAGGTCTTGATAGCAATTTTCCACGGGCTATATGAGAAATACAGAAATTACAGCTTCCTGTACACCCCTGGTTTATTGGTATACCATCATAAACCCCGGAATTTATTTCAATATCATCCAGAGACCCACGGTAGAAATCCCTGAACTCATGGGGTTTAATGACCTCAATATTCTCTCCCTCAAGAGTGTTTCCGTTAACTGTGCTAAGGCATCCAAGAACCTTCACTCTTTTGGATTTTGAGGATAGATCGGCTATTCTCCTGATCATCTTATCCTCTGTGTGCTTTATTACAACACAGGTGCCTATTATGCTAAGATCAGCCTTATTCGGATCAGAAACCAGTGTGTTATTTTTATCCATAAGCAGCTTATTTAAATATAATGATGATTCGGATTTTTCAAGAGTGCATCCATATGATTCAAAATATATTTTCATAATGGTCATATATGGCAAATTAATTAATAATGATTTTTATGAATTTACATTAACAAATAAAAATTTTTTTCTACTATATAAAGCAATATGGTGATATATTAGTATAGTTTAACATTATTTTTCGATAATAAAAAGTAAAATTAGTTCATAAAAAAATAAAAAAAGTTATATATCGAATTAAAATACAAAAATATGACAGAAGAAAAAAATATAGATAAAAATGACGGTAAAAATTATGAGTGTGATTTATCCATAAGATGGAGCAAAATTGACGCATCAATACTGCCTTTTGACGAGCTGGATAAGGAAATTATGTGTTTTTTGAGATATAATGCAAGAATGTCAAATGCTGAAATAGCCAAAATGCTTAATACCAGTGAGGCTACTGTAAGACGCAGGATTAATGAGCTTGTAAGAAAAAAAATTATTACCGGTTTCTCTGCACTTGTTGACCTGCATTCCATAGAAAATAGCATAAAGGTATGTATAAGAATAGATACAGAGGCAGAAAAACTTGATGAAATTGCAGAGGATATAGCAAATGAACCTGATGTGCTTTCCCTTTACAGAAGGAGGGGGCAGAATCAGCTGCTTCTTCAGGGATTATTTTTGAATCTTGAGGCAATACAGGAGTTTGAGGATAAGCTTGCAACAAAACCGGGAGTTATAAAATACGATACAATGATAGTTTCAAAGGCATTTAAAAAAGACCCATGGGTTGGTATATAAAAATTATTTCAGAAAGCTAAATATTTCATTGTATTTTTTTTCGTCTATTTTTCCTGTTTTAAGTGCAAGTTCTTTAATGCTTTTTCCTGTTTCAAGGGCCTCCTCAACTATTTTTGCCACTGTATCATAGCCAAGATAGGGGTTTAAAAGTGCTGCTGAACCAAAGCTTCTTTCCATGTTTTCCCTGATTTTATTTAAATCGGGTTTAATTCCTGATATTGCCTTTTCATCAAGCATTTTAATTCCATTTGAGAGCCTGTCTATGGACTTTGATATTTCGTAATCCATATGTGGCATCATTACATTTAATTCAAGCTGTCCCGCCTTAACGGAATAATTAACCGCCATCTGTGATCCAAGTATGGAATTGCATATCATATTCATGGCCTCGGCTATTGATGGATTAATTTTCCCGGGCATTATGGATGACCCCTGCTGAACAGCTGGCAGAACTATTTCATGTATGCCCGATCCTGGGCCGGAATAAAGGAGCCTCAGATCATCGGCTATTTTGCTTATATCAAGGGATATGTTGGCGAGTGCATTCATAACCCTTGAAAAATCGGTCATAAATTGCATTATGCCCATGGTATTAGGGCTTTCCCTGAAATTAAAGCCAGTTTCCGTGGAAAGCGCCTCAACAGCATATTTTTTATAATTTTCCGGTGTATTTGCACCATTGCCCACTGCAGTACCACCTATATTTAATTCAAGGATGTACTCAAGTGCGTTTTTATATTCACCAAGGCTCTTTGATAATCCATAGTAATATGCATTGAATTCATCACCCAGGGTTACCCTGACCGCATCCTGAAGATGTGTCCTCCCGGTTTTATATATATCCTTAAATTCAAGGGCCTTGGATTTTAATGATTCCAAAAGATGCTCAGCATTTTCGATGAATTTCTGTGATTTAATCATTATATTAACACGCATCATTGTTGGATACACATCATTTGTTGACTGGCTCATATTTATAATGTCGTTTGGATGCACGTATTTGTATTCGCCTTTTTTATGGCCCATTGATTCCAGCACGATATTTGCTATTACCTCATTTGTGTTCATGTTAAATGATGTGCCGGCACCGGCCTGAAACACATCAACAACAAACTGGTCCCTAAATTCTCCGTTGATTAATCTATCACATGCCCTGGATATTTCCCTGTAAAGGTCCTCCCCCAATTTGCCTGATTTATAATTGGCATATGCCGCAGCCTTTTTAACAAGTGCCATGGATTTTATATGATCAGAATCAGCAGTTATTCCTGAGATTTGAAAATTATTTTTGGCCCTGTATGTATTTACACCATAATAAACATTATCCTCTATGGATACATCGCCGATAACATCATGTTCTGTTCTCATAATCAATTATTATTAATTTGTATAAAAAACTTTTAATTGAAATAAAAAACAAACAATAAAATTAAATAAAATAAAGCATAAAGTGGTGTATGAACATAACAGTTTCCGATGATAATAAACTGAATGTACCAAATCATACCACAGTTGGATACATTGAGGGTGATGGCATCGGGCCTGAAATTACAGCATCAATGATTAAGGTCGTGAACAGTGCTGTTGAACTAGCCTATTCAGGAGAAAAATCAATAGAATGGCATAAGATAATAATTGGCAGGGAGGCATATGAGAGGTATGGTAGATACATACCTGATATTTCACTTGAGGAAATTAAAAAGATAAGGGTAATAATGAAGTCCACACTTAATTTCCTTCCGGACAGAAGCAACATAAATGTACTTTTAAGGCAAAAACTTGGATTATATGCCAATGTCAGGGTAATAAGATATTTACCGGGCATATCGGTTATGATAAAAAATTTTGAAAGGCTGTATATTACAGTAATCAGGGATTCGGTGAACAATGAAATCACTTTTAATTATTCCTCTGAAAAAACAAGGGACTTAATTAATTTTATGTCAGAAAATTATGATATAAATATAAGCCAGGATTCAGCCCTGATGATAATCAGCCAGAGCAGATTCAGGGCAAAAAAAATGGCAAAACTTGCAGCCGAGTATTATAATTATAATAGAAAGAACAGAATAACAATTGTATATAGCAGGATAAACCCAGAGTTTCCTGAGTGGTGCCGGGAGGAAATATTAAAATTAAACCCAAGTCCGGATGTTGAAATTATGGAATTAACTGAATTTATCGGCCAGATAATTGATCATCCGGAAAATTTTGATATGGTTTTACTTGATAATTATTCAAACAGGATTATATTATCATTTTTGGTTAATTCGGTTAATATAGAATATGGTGGAAGTTTTGGTGATGGTATTGCTTTTTTCGAGGCAATACAGGGATCTGCACCACAGGATGCGGGGTATGATGTGGCTGACCCAATCTCATTTATAATGTCTGGATCAATGATGCTTAAGTACCTTGGATGGGAAAAATCATCTGAGATAATTGAAAATGCGGTTCACCAGACCTTTATTGAGAATAAGCTCCCCAAGGACCTTGCAGATCGTGAGCATATTGAGCCTGTAAAATGTTCTGAATTTGCTGATGAAATAATAAAAAGAATGAAAATGTAAATCTTTTATGAACTGCATGCACATTTATTATAACAAGTGTGGATGTATTATTAGAATAGAATAATATTATCCATGTTCCTGGTGTTAGGGCCCTAAATGTAATATTTATTGAGTGGTCCGGCGGAAGCATAATACCGTTGCCAAATATGTTTGATGACGCTGTTATATTTTCCCATATATGAGAGTTTGTCAGCTTGAATATATCCATACCGTTGGATATCGATACCGCCTGTAAATTCATTGTATAATTTAGATTGTTTGATATTTTAAGTGTTATATTGCTTCCAACCATTGCACCAATCACTACTGTTCCGGAACTTGTATTACTGTAATTTCCTGATACCATTGTTGGCGTGGATTTAATATAATATACCTTAAGCGTGCCATTGTAAGTCTGCATACCGGTATATATCAACATTTTATAGTCTTTATAACCGCTCAGGTTTGTATTATACGTCATAATGCTTATATTATAAGTTCCTGAACCACCAGGATTTATATACATGGGACCATTGTTAACCACCATGCTCAGGTTATCTATATAGAACTGTGGGGTTATTCTCCCAGCACCGTGGTTTACAATGCTCACCTTAAGCGTTGCATTTTCATGCCAGTTTTTATTGACAATTACATATGATGGCATATTTACAGTTATTCCGCCATTATGATTGACCTGAATCCCTGCAGGAACCATGGTAAATATGAGTATGGAAGTAACAATGGTGGCTGCGGTAATCATTGCCTTTTTTGGAATTTTTATCAAATTATTTAACGGTGCCGGCCCTCTAATTCCTATTATAACGGAGATAATTAAAAGTATAAGTATAAACGGAAATATAAAACTTAAAGTTAGAAGTATAATAATTGAAACAATGGATAAATATATCTGGTTTTTTCCTGAAATTGCCGAGGATACAAGACCACCATCAAGAAATCCTAATGGAAGTGCATTTAGGGCAGTGCTTATTAATCCTGAATAGCCTGCAAATTCCATTGGAGGCTTTAAGCTTGCAGCAGGGATTATTTTGTTTAAAAAAAATGTTGACATTAATGGTAAATCCAATCTATTTACGGGCATGTAATCAATGTTATGATATATTAATACTGAAGGCTCATAAAAAAAGCCCAGAATTATAATTATTATTGATGAGATAAAACCAAAGAGTATTGATAAAAATCCTGAAAAAAGCATGGATTTTCCGGTTTTATACTGATCCCTTGATGTATTAATAAAACCCAGTGTGCCTATACCAAGGGATGGGACCATAATTGGAAAGGAATAATGCATGCCGCTTCTTTTAAATGCAATATATCTGCCAAACTCCCGGAACAAAATAATAATCATTAATGGGACTGCAAAAAAAAATATACCTCCCAGCAGGCTTTTAACAGGAGTTCCACCAGAGTATGATAAATCATATATAAATCCACTGTAAATTATTGTGGAAATTGTTATTATACCCATAATGATCTTAATAATGGAATGCCCACCATGTTTGCTATATTTTATAACTATTAATTTGCAGCCATCATAATAATCAGTAAATGCTGTGTATCCAATTAAATTAAGCTGATCTATATACTCTGAAAAATTCCTTTCATCGCCATTACAGTTTATATCGAATGTTATTGAATCTTCTGATATCTCATATTTCTTAAAATCAAAATAAAATTTTGTTAAATTTATAATTTTATCTGGATTGTCCATACTTTTATACTTACCAAAATCACCTTAATTAACTTTTCACTTTTTTAATAGAATCCAATAGTATATCTGTATTTTTAATGTTGTTTACATTCATTATACATATACCATGTGATTTTGTTACCCTGTCCGGCTCGATACCATTATTCTTTATTAAGCTTATAAGGCTGTCTGTAATTGATGATGCCTGCCCGGATATTATATAAATAATAACCTCATTCTGGAGCCTGTTGATTACTATGGATTCCTGATTAAACTTTTGAAGTGCCGATATAAGCAGTTTTATATTCGTATAATTTTCAATGTTATACACATTAATGTTATTTATTTTTTCAGGGTTATTTATAATATTTTTTGTTATCTCCCTGGACTGATCATCGTAAGTTTTCCTTAAACTTATTAATTCCTCAATGTATTTCTTTGATTGATCGGCTATTTTATCCTCATCAACACGCATATATTCCTGTTCCGCCTTTATTATGTTGTATAATTTCTGTACGTATCTTAATGCAGCCGGACCTGCTGCAAATGTAACCCTTTGAATGCCCTCCTGAAGTGTTTCAGTTTTTATTATTTTAATAAAATGTATTTCTGATGTGTTATCTAAATGCGTGCCCCCACAACCCTCCGAATCTATATCCTGGATGGTTACAACCCTTATTGTTTTTGATACAGGTACCCCTCCCTCGAAGAGCCTGAAACCGTATTTATCCAATGCCGTATTCCATTTCTCGTTTGTAACCCTTATTGTTTTACCATCCTCTATGGCCCTAAAACATAAATCCTCTATATTTTTTATATCCTCCTCGGTGATTTTTTTATAATGTGTTATATCCAGCCTTGATTCATTAACATCCTTTTTTACCCCACTCTGCCATACATGGTCTCCAAAATATGACCTCATTACCCCAAGGAGCAGATGTGTTGCTGAATGATGTATCATAAGCTGATGTCTTCTATTATAATCAACAACACCCTTAATCCTAGAATGTTCGGGTATATCCGAATCAAGAAAATGAACTATTGAATCACCATATTTTTGCACATTTAAGACGTTTATACGTTTTCCGTTGTATATGAAATAACCAAGATCATAAGGCTGCCCACCGCCCTCTGGATAAAACGCCGTTTGGTTAAGTATAATTTTTTTATCACATGAATACAATACATTTGCGGTAAACTCAAGAATTTTTGTGTTGTCGTAGTACAATGGCCTTGTTTTTATATCTGGAAAGGTAAGCTGCTTTTTTGTTTCTTTACGGCCAATCTCCTTGTTTTTAATTATCAGTTCATGGAAATTATCCGGAATGATTAATGTTTTACCAGTAATTTGGTGGTAAATATCTGAAATTAGATCCTCATTTATTCCATAGGACTCATAAAGTCGGATAATGCTGTCCAGAGGTAAATCGTCATCCTTTATAAATTTTTTAACAATGTTGAATGATGATTGATTAACAGCATTATATTTTTCCCTCTCTATCTTTATTATATCGGAAATAAATTTTTCATCGAACCTTGGAATTATATTTTTAAACTCACCATACTGAAATTCAAGGAGTTTTTCAAGATCATATTTAAATCCAATATCATCAATAAATCTAAATGACCTCCTTATTAACGTTCTGGCCAGATAGCCAACCTTCACATTGGAGGGGATAACATAATCTGAAAACATAAGTAACAGCGTTTTGGTGTGATCTGCAAGTGAATAAACCTCTCTTAGAAACTTTAGCTGTTTAATGAAATCTTCATTATATTCCATTTTTTTGGATTCCATAAATTTTTTAACTTCATTCATAACCTTTTCTTCACTGTATGGGTCTATAACAGCTGAGATTTCTGAGATCTTTGCCATAATTTTATCATTAATTTTTTTAGCCTTAGAATTTTCTATTAAAAAATTAATTGTTTTATCATATATTGCATCATAGATTGTTGATGTTGCCGCGGATAGCCATACCAGACGTTCCAGCCCATATCCCGTATCAACAACCCTCAATGGCATGTGCGAATATTTTGTACCCTCTATTTCAACATCGCCGTTTGGGTCCTCCTTTAAGTCCATGAATACGAGGGTTGCAACCTCCAGTCCCCTAACAAAAACCTCAACAGCATTGCCAGCATTCCCCCCACCAAACCATGGTTTTTCCTTATACGTAATTAAATTTTTATCAACCTTAAGCCTTTCAGTTAAAAATCTAAATGAGTATCGTATTGTTTCATTCTTCCAGTATACAAATTTATCCTCATAGTTAAATGCATCATGGCACAGCATCTCAAATGTTGTCAAATGCCGCCCGGTTTTGCCAACCAGATCGAGGTCAAGCATCCTTATACTTGGCTGTGACATTACAATTGGATTACCCGGAGGTGGTACAAGCCCGGACGTAACCTGTGGCTGAAAATCATAAATTGATGCGTTTACAAGAAGCACATCATCGCGCCATCTGGGAACCACGGGATATGCTGGAATAAATTTATGCCTGAATTCACTGTCATTCTGAAAGAATTTTATAAACTCTTCACGCATCTCATCTATTGTATATTTCCTGTATACTGGTGAGTTGCCTATAAAGGAATAGCTTTCACATGCAGGGTCACCGCATGTCTTTTTCTCAGAATCAAGGGTCCAGAAATATGATGAACATGATATACACTGTTTCCTCATAAAACCTGTATCCCTAAAAAAATCTATATCAAATTCTTCCGGCATATAGTCCATAATGCATGGACATACATAAATATAATCTTATTAAATACATTATAATTAATACTTTAGGATAAATTTTATTTTTATATATAGTGAATGTTAAGATAAATTTTAAATAATATTTATATCATTATTATTAATTAATAAGCATGGAGTATGAATATAGGAGGCCAACCTGGGATGAATACTTTATGAGGATGGCCTATCTTGCCGCATCCAGATCTAACTGCACCAGAAGAAAGGTGGGTGCTGTTATCGTTAGGGATAACCAGGTTCTGGCCACAGGCTATAATGGACCACCAACACACACCGTTAACTGTGACGTTGTTGGATGCATACGTGATGAGATGGGTATACCATCAGGCGAAAGGCATGAACTGTGCAGGGGATTGCATGCTGAACAGAATGCAATTATAGAGGCTGCTGTAAATGGAGTAAGCATTAAGGGAGCCAAAATATATGTTACCACACATCCATGCGTTGTTTGCTCCAAGATGATAATGAATGCAGGATTAACAGAGATTATATATGCTGAAGGTTACCCTGATGACCTTGCAAAATTAATGCTTCTTGAAAGCAATATTAAGATAAGGGAGTTCAGGCTTCCTGATTCTGATATAGAGAATATCATAGGAACCTTCTACATACATAAGGATGGGGAGGATTAATTTTTAAGATTATTTTTTATAATAAGCACTAAAAAGATAATAAGCCGATATGGTGTCGCTCTGTTAATTGCATATAAATATGGAATTTGTTTGCAATGAAAAATGTATTGCTTTATAATGACTAAAAAAATCATGGTGCAATATAATAACATTTTAGTAGAAAACTTTATATACTATTTTTTAATATATAAGTTGACAACTAAAGGTTGTCAACTGAGGTGAGATATATGGTGGATAAAAAATATGATGACTGGGATGATATATTTGATGAGCTGTACGATGAATTTGGCTTTGACATGAGGAGGATAAATAACGAAATAGCCAAATTCTGGGAATCTGTAATGAAAGGTAACAGTAATGCCAAGGTTATGGGTCCATATGTATATGGCTTTACATATAAGATAGGCCCTGACGGCAAGCCAACATTCCAGGAATTTGGGAACGTACCAAGGAGGCTTGGATTCAACGAGAACATAAAAGAGGGTTTCAGGGAGCCATTAACAGATATCAATGAGGATAATAAAAATATATACATAACATATGAACTGCCCGGCGTTGATAAATCAGACATAAAATTAACTGTAAATGAGTATAATGTGGAATTAACTGTTGACACTGACAAAAGAAAATATTACAAAAACATAGAGTTCAACACACCAGTGGATGTAAACAGCGTTTCTGCAAAGTTCACAAATGGTGTCCTCGATGTCACAATATCAAAAACTGGCGGAAGGAATTCTGGAAAGACAGTGAAAATAGATTAAAACCATTAAATTATTCTTTTTAATTTTAGGGTGATTTCAATAGAGGATGATCTATGGACGTTACTTAACATACTGGAAAATAATACCAGAAGGGAATTGCTTAAAATGCTGGCAAATTATGATTCATATGCACTTGAGCTTAGCAAGGCCATGGGAATATCACAGCAGGCAATTAAGAAGCAGCTTGATATACTGGAAAAAATAGGGCTTGTGTCTGCCAGCGGAATTATACCATCCTCCCTTGGTGCACCTAGAAAAATATATAAATCTCAGGGATTTTCAACGATAATTATAGATTATTCAAAAAATTTTATGGGAATCAAAAAACTGGATATAGAATATGAAAATAAAGTTGACCTGCCTGATTTAAACATCTCTCTTATAAAAAAATTAAACGATATAAATAATGCCATAAATGATATTGAGAAAAAACGTACCGAATTACTGGCAATAAAAGATAAAATTATTGAGAAATTAAAAACTGCGGCGGATAAATACGATGATTTCTGCAGAAAGGTAATAAGATCATTTCTTGAGAATCTTGATATATCCAGGACATCAAAGGAAACAGGTGTTCCGGAATACGTTGTGAATGAAATAATTACAAAATTTACCAGTGAATAAACTTTATATAATGTATAAAAATCAATTTCCATGAAGGTGTCGATAAAATTCGATAATGATATAGGGTTTATATCAGATGATGGGAAGGATGATGTAAAAATTAAGAATTCGATTGTTGGAAAGGAGATTTATCATTCACCAACAGAATTATTATTAATGGCCATGGGTGCATGCACCAGTGATGATGTTCTTGTAATTTTAAACAAAATGAAGATGGATATAAAATCATATAGATGTGAGATTGAGGGAGAAAAAAGGGATGAGCACCCAAGATTTCTCAAATATGCGAAAATACATTATATATTTGAGGGAGATGTTGATCCGGAAAGTGCAGCAAAGGCCATTAAATTATCAATGACAAAGTACTGTTCAGTCTCATTAACTGTTAAAAATGCAGGTATCAATGTATCATATTATTTTACCATAAATGGTAAGGATTACGAGGTAAATTAATAATTTGTTTTTAAGCCATTTCCTGTAAGTATTAAAAGATTTTTACCATATTTGTTTAATTTTTTATATGCGGCATATACCGTGGCAGAACTGTATTCGGTAAGTATGCCTGATAATGCTAGATCACCTCTTGCCGTAATTATTTCATTTTCAGATACAGTAACACATCTTCCATAATTTTTAATAATATCATACATTTTTTTAATTAACACGGGCTTTTTGGATACAAGTGCATCGGCCACAGATGACTTATCATTGTTCTCATCAAATAATGTACCGTTGATTTGAGAGCATAATGGTGATATAATCTCAGGCTGGACACCAATTATTTCCGGTATTTTATTTATCTCCCCAGAATCAAGAAGGTGCTTAAAACCTGAGAATAACCCTGAAAGTAATGTTCCGGCTGAAACCGGTATAAAAACCCTATCAGGCATATGCTCAAACTGGTTAAATATCTCATATGCCAGGGTTCGTATGCCATCCCTGAACTCAGGGTTTAACACATGGGATGCATATATTCCATCGTATTTCATTGCCACATTCTGAACCTCATCCCTGCTGCCCTTAACCTTTATTATATTTGCACCGTAAAGCTTTATTTGACCAAGCTTCATTGCATTTGCTGTTTCAGGAACAAATATATTTACATTAAAACCCGCCATATGGCCATAGGCAGCTATGGATGCACCGGCATTGCCTGATGAATCCTCATTTATGCTTAAATTATGATTATCGTATTTGGATGCCAAATAGGATATTAATGTCCTTGAACCACGGTCCTTGTATGAGAATGTTGGAGAATAATAATCAAGTTTAAAATAAAGGTCTCCGTTACCGATTACTGGTGTGGTAACCTCACCCAGGTTTATCCATTTTTTTATATATGGATAGTTATCGAGTATTTTGTCATGATATTTTTCATCCACAATTATTTCAAATGGGGATCCACAAACATTGCAGAATAACTCATTATTTTTACGATCATGACCATTAAAACATAAATATTTCATAAAAAATGATTAATTTATATCTAAAAAATGTTTTGATTAAAATTACAGGGAGGCATAATAGGACTCATCATAGGGTTCTGGTTTAAGTCCCTTTCTCTCCCTAATTTTTGCAACTATGCCGGCCTGAAGTTCATATGGTACCCTCTGATACCCTGCATTTTCTGAGTTCCAGATGGCCTTTCCACCTGTAGCGCTCCTAATGGCAGATGCAAAACCGATCATACCTGCCACCGGAACCTTTGCAACAACGGTTATTTCATCCCCATTCTGCTGCATATCCTCAACGACACCACGCCTCTGCTGCATTTCACTGGTTACGGGACCCATCAATTCCTGGGGTACGCTTATGTAAACCTTCTGTATTGGTTCAAGTAAAACCCTGCCTGCCTGGCACATTGCACCATAAATGGAGTTCCTTCCAGCAGGTATAACCTGTGCCGGGCCCCTATGAATACTATCCTCATGAAGCTTGGCATCCATAAGGCTTACCTTAACACCATAAACCTTCTCATTTGCAAGAGGACCCTTATCAAGAGATTCATTAAATGACTCTATGAGAAGCTCCATGGTCTCATCAAGGTACTGTATTCCCTTGGTCATATCAAGCATAACATTTGTGCCGTGTATTGAAACAAGACCCCTGGCCTCATCATGCGTTAATCCGGCCTCCTCAAGTGTTGCCATAACAGCCTTTCTGTCCTTAAACTTTGATCCCTCTGGCACCTTTCCATCAAGTATTGCCTGAACAACGCCAGATGGCAGTGGCTCAACCTTGAAATAGAATCTGTTATGTTTGTTTGGTGATTTTCCCTCGAATGGCCCGCCAGTCTTATCAACGGTCTCCCTGTAAACAACAAGCGGTTCTGATGTTACCACATCGATCTTATAATCATTCTTTATCCTGTAAAGTGTAATTTCCAGATGAAGTTCACCCATACCTGATATTAAATGCTCACCTGTTTCCTGATTTATATCAACCTGTATTGATGGGTCTGCCTTTGAAACCGACCTCAAAACATCTATAAGTTTGGGAAGGTCTGCCGTATGCTTTGCCTCTATGGCCAGTGTTACAACCGGATCTGAATAATGGGACATTGGCTCAAAATCCTCCATGTCCGGTATTGAGGATACTGTGGAACCGGCAATCGCTCCCTTTAGACCTATTACCGCAGCTATGTTTCCTGCAGCGATCTCATCTACTGCTATTCTGTCTGGACCAACCATCATTGATAGCAGCTGAACCTTTGATTTGCCGGCACCGGTAACATAAAGCTCACTGCCCTTCCTAATTATGCCGCTAAAAACCCTTCCCACGGCAATTTCTCCAGCATGCGGGTCTATTAGGATCTTTGTAATCATCATGCTTACCGGCCCATTATCATCGCACTTAAGCATGGCCTTTCCAACCTCGGAGTCAAGGTCTCCATGCCATATCTGGGGTATTCTGTATTTTTGTGCCTCTGCCGGATTTGGCAGATTTTTGATTACCATATCAAGAACAACCTTATGCAGCGGTGCCTTTTTTGCAAGCTCTCTCTGCCTGCCACTGCTGACGAGATCTGTAATTTCCTTAAATGTTATCTTAAATATGCCCATGGCCGGCACAGACAGTGCCCAGTTATTATATGCAGAACCAAAGGCTACGGTTCCGGCCTGTACATTTACAAGCCATGAATTTTTAAACTCTTCTGGTGCATATTTAGATATAAGCCTATTTACATCGGAAATGACCTTAATAAATCTCTTCTGCATTTCCTCTGCATTTAACTTCAACTCATTTATTAACCTGTCAACCTTATTAATAAACAAAACAGGTTTAACCTTTTCCTTTAATGCCTGCCTCACAACTGTTTCTGTCTGGGGCATGACACCCTCAACTGAATCAACAACTATTACCGTGCCATCGACAGCCCTCATGGCCCTTGTAACGTCCCCACCAAAGTCCACATGACCTGGTGTGTCTATAAGATTAATTAAATATTCTTTCCCATCAACCTCATGCACCATTGATGCATTTGCGGCATTAATTGTTATTCCCCTTGCCTGTTCCTGCTCATCATAATCCAGAAGAAGCTGTTTACCTGCAAGTTCCTCACTCATCATTCCCGCGCCGGCTATAAGGTTATCACTAAGCGTGGTTTTACCATGATCTATATGAGCTGCTATATCTATATTCCTAATTCTTTCAGGATTTTCAATTAATTTCATTGCCTTTGCAATATTATCCTCTTTTCGACCCATAATAACACCTTATAAAAAACCATATTGTAAATTATTATTTAATACTATTTTCAAACAATAAAAATTAAAAAAATTAACTCTTTATCTGTATTTCTATTCTAACACCATCAGGTATAGATATTCTCATTAATTGCCTTAATGTTCTTTCGTCTGCGTCAACATCTATAAGCCTTTTATGAACCCTCATCTCCCAGCGGTCCCATGTGGGTGAGCCCTCACCATCAGGACTCTTTCTCACAGGTACCATGAGCCGTTTCGTTGGTAATGGTATTGGTCCATGTATTTCAACGCCGGTTCTTTTGGCAATTGTTTTAATTTCGTCGCAGACAACGTCAACTATTTTATTTTCAGTGCCACTAAGTGAAATACGTGCTTTATATGCCATTTATGATCACGCTGATGCTTTTTCAAGATCTATGCACTGACCTGCTGCAACTGTCATGCCCATATCCCTGATTGCGAACCTTCCGAGCTGTGGGAACTCGGATACCTTCTCAAGTACAAGTGGGCGGTCTGGAACGACTTTAACAACTGCTATATCTCCGGCCTTGATGAAATCTGGCTTGTCCTTTAATGTTGTACCATCCTTTGGATTTATTGTCCTGATGATTTCATCAATTCTGCATGCAACCTGTGCTGTATGGACATGGAATACAGGCTTGTATCCTGCGGCTATAACGCTTGGGTGCTGCAATACAACTATCTGGGCTGTAAATGATTTGACAACTGTTGGTGGGTTTGACTGTGGACCGCAGACGTCACCCCTCTTAAGGTCGTTCTTTGCAATACCCCTTACGTTGAAACCTATATTATCTCCTGGCTCAGCCTGCTGCATTGGTGTGTGATGCATCTCTATTGACTTTACCTCTCCAGCCTTGTTTGCAGGCATGAATATAACCTTGTCGTTTACCTTTATAATACCTGTTTCAACCCTTCCAACTGGAACTGTTCCTATACCGGTAATTGAATATACATCCTCAACAGGTATTCTTAATGGTTTGTCTGTTGGCTTCTGAGGAACCTTTAATGCATTAAGTGCATCCATTAATGTTGGGCCCTTCCACCATGAAAGGTTTGGACTGGCCTTTAGTATGTTATCACCCTTGTATCCACTTATAGGTATAATTGGAACGTCCCTGTATCCAATTGGTGTGAGAAGCTTTGTGATCTGGTCCTTAACCTCGTTGAATCTTGCCTCACTGTACGGCGGCTGTGTGGCATCCATCTTATTAACAACACATATAAGCTGTGGCACTCCAAGTGTTCTGGCAAGGAATGCGTGTTCCTTTGTCTGTGCCATGACGCCCTCTCCTTCCCTTGCTGAAACAACAAGGACGGCTGCATCTGCCTGGCTTGTACCTGTAATCATGTTTTTGACAAAATCCCTGTGGCCCGGGGCATCTATAATTGTAAAGTAATACTTGTCTGTTTCAAATTTCCTATGTGTAAGATCAATTGTAACTCCTCTCTCCCTCTCTTCCTTGAATCTATCCATAACCCAGGCAAATTCAAATGTTGCCTTTCCCTTTTCCTCTGATTCCTTTTTGTATTCATCTATAATGTGCTGTGGGATTTCTCCGTGCTCGTATAACAACCTCCCTACAAGGGTAGATTTCCCGTGATCTACATGCCCTATTACTACTAAATTTATGTGTGGTAATTCCTGTGCCATATTTTTTCACCTTTAATAGGATTATTTCCTTTTACCATATAATACTTTAATATTTAAATATCTTTTTTTTATGCTTATTCGAATATAAATAATTTATTCTAAAATACATTTTAACATGGAAGAATTTTGCATAATAGTTCATATTGATTCATAGAGACTTTTATATTAATAACTTTTATGTTCTATTTTTAAAATGACATTTTCAGTGCCTAATGCTATTAAATTAGTAATAAATATATATTCAGATATAATGATGTTTTATGGATTCAAAATTTAATGTTGTTTCAAGGAATAAAGATTCTATTACATTAGAGGTAATTAATTATGATAATACGCTTTTAAGACCTTTAATGGAAGAGGTTACCAAGGACGATAAGGTAGAAATAGCCCATTACTACATAAAGCATCCTGAAATAGACAACCCGCAAATTTATATCAAGGTTAGTACGGGTAAACCACAGGCCGCAATAAAGCGTACTATAAGAAAAATGAATAAAATATATGAAAGCATGTACAATGACCTGTTAAAGGAAAAAGAAAAATTATCAAAAAAACAATAAAAATAAAAAATGAGATATGTTCTTGAGTATACAAGGGAAAATCGTGATATTGTATCATCAGAAATAAACGCAATAAAAGAAACTTTTAGGGATTTTGACATAATTTATAAATCAGACTTTATATACATAATAGAGGGGAATTACAGGGATATAGAGAATTCAGGATTTATCAATTATATATCGCAGATAATAGATGAAAAACCGGATTATAATGAGTTTAATTGTAAAATTCCAGAGGGAAAGTTTTATGTCAGGGCCTCTGTGCCTCCCGGGTATAATACTGAAATGGTAGAATCCACTGTTGGGAAGATTTTGGGTGGTAGGGGCAGGATTTCATTTAATAACCCAGATTTTATTGTACGTGCTGTTAAGGCTGATATATGGTATCTTGGAATACTTGTATACTCAAGAAATAAAAAAGATTTTGAATCAAGAAGGGCACCATTAAGACCGTTTTTTTCACCGGTATCGCTTCATCCAAAATATGCGAGATATCTAATAAATACCTCATACACAAGGCCCGGGGATACCGTTCTTGACCCATTTTGTGGAACAGGTGGTATACTTATAGAGGCAGCACTTATGGGAAGAAGAATAATAGGAAATGATGCCCTTTTGAACATGGTAATGGGTACAAAATTAAATTTAAAATATTTCGATTTAAAATACATTGAAATATACAATTTGGATATAAAGGATTTAAATATTAATAAAGCTGTGGACGCCATTGTTACTGATATGCCATATGGCAGGAGTTCATCCGTAAATGATTATGACATACAAAATTTGTACAAGACCTCCTTTGAAAAATTTAATGAGCTTCTTAAGAGTCATGGTAAATGTTCAATTATAGTTAATAATCTGGAGCTTTTGGAATATTCAAAGAAATTTTTTAAGATAATAAACAGTGTGCCGGTTTACCAGCACAGATCACTTATAAGATATTTTGTAATAATTGAAAAAATTAGTTAATTGTTTCTATTTTAATTCCTATGTGCCCGCCGTCTATATCCCATACACGGTAATCATCACCGGATCCAAACTTGATATCCCTGCTTAATGTTTCCTTTTTAATATAATCTGAATATTCTTCAACTGCTTCTTTTATGTCTCCTGTGCAGTCAATGCTTGTATTTATAAATTCAGAATATTCAAGATTCATATCCTTTCTCATTATCTGGATTCTTCTTATTATCTCCCTTGCATAGCCAATAAGTTTAAGTTTCTCATCTATATGCCTGTTAATAAATACATTAAGCCCAAGTTTATCAGCAGATGCAAATGAATAATTTTCATCCGGGATTTCATTTATTTCAAAATCCTCCTTCTTAAACTGTAAATCGTTATATTCAGTGTAACCCTTATCCATTATTTCCTTGTATATTTTTTCAGAATTCTTTAACACAAAATCTGAAAATTCCGATGTTTTTGATCTCATAACTGGTGCAACCCTTGCATATACAGGTTTCATGACAACTTTTACTGGCCTATCCTTCTGATTTATTAATCTTATTGATTCTGCATTTAATTCTGGGGAAATTATATTTAAGACATCTTCTGGAAGATTAACATCGCTGTAAATTAATATTTCTTTAACAGTTTGCCTTCCCTTTATTCCGGCATCCTGTCTGGCCCTTCTTGATAGCTCAAGTACGGTCTCTGCATATTTAAAGGTCTTTTCCAAATCCTCATTTATATAGGAAGTATCTGCGACAGGATAATCCTCAAAATGAACGCTCTTTTTTTCTCCAGATAGCTTCTGATACAGGTATTCTGAATAGAATGGGGCCATTGGTGCAAGCATTTTTATTATGCTTAATAATGTGAAATATAGGGTTTCATAGGATCTTTTCTTATCCTCTGAGAGCTCGCCCTCCCAGAAGTTTTTCCTTGACAGTCTTAAGTAAAAATTTGAAAAATCGTCAATTAAATCCATTATATTTTTTAGGGCTATATGCATGTTAAATGAGTCCATATTAATCCTTACAGATTTTATTGTTGAATTGAGTCTGGAAAGCAACCACATATCAAGTATATTTTCAGATTTTTCAAGCCTTTCAAATACAAAATTATCAAGATTGGCGTTTGATGCAAAGAAAGAATAAATATTGCCAAGGGTGCCAAGTGATTTTCTTGTTAAATCGCCTATTAATTTTCTGTCAATTGATTTTGAGTTCCATGGTGCACCTGAGAAAAAGAACAACCTTGCGGGATCCGCACCAAAATCATCAATGAACTGCCTTGCTGTAACGAAATTGCCCTTGCTCTTGCTCATTTTTTGGCCATGCTCGTCAAGTATGAATGCTATTGATAGAACATTTTTATATGCATTCTTTTTAAATAATAACGATGATATTACATGCTGGGTATAGAACCAGCCCCTTGTCTGATCAATTGCCTCTGTAATAAAATCCACAGGTATGCTGGTTTCAGAATTAAATTCCTTATTGAACGGATAATGCAGTGCTGCATATGGTGCACTGCCAGAATCGAACCATGTATCTATTACGTGTGGTTCCCTGTGCATGGGTTCCGAACATTGCGGGCATTTTAAAACAACATCGTCTATAAATGGCCTGTGAAGATCTTCTGGAACATTGCCGCCAAGAGCCTTTAGTTCCTCCCTGCTTCCAACAGCTACATAATGCCCATTTTTACATTTCCATACCGGCAGTGGTGTACCCCAGTATCTATCCCTGCTAAGTGCCCAATCCTTTGCCTCTGCAAGAAAGTTTCCAAAACGGCCATCCTTTAAATAATCCGGAAACCAGTTTATCTTTTCATTATTTTCCATTAAAAGGTTCCTTATTTCAGAAACTTTTATAAACCATGCATCTAAGGGATAGTACATCAGTCTTGTACCACAGCGGTAGCAGAATGGATATGTATGCTTTATCTTCTGGCTTTTAAAAAGTATTTTATTCTTTTTAAGGTAATCTATTATTGGTATATTGGCATTTTCAAAGAACATATCCTTCCATGGGAGGTCATCAACAAACTTTCCATCCAGTGATACGGGATTTACCATGGAAACATTTTCCCTTTTGGCTATTTCAAAATCATCTGCACCGAAGGCGGGGGCTGCATGCACAATACCGGTACCATCCTCGGCCGTCACAAAATCTCCGGTAACAACACGAAGTGCATTATCCGGAACATGTAAAAATGGCATGAGCTGCTCATACCTTATTCCATCAAGATCACGGCCTTTGAATGTTTTAATTATTTTATAATCCTTAAAAAGCGTGTCGACCATTGATGAGAGAAGATAATATTCCTCGCCCTGACTGGATATTAATGAATAATCAAAGTCAGGGTTTACAACAAGAAATTCATTTGATGGAAGCGTCCATGGTGTTGTTGTCCATGCAATAAAAAATCTATTTTCATATCCCCTTTCCCTGAATTTAACATAAACTGATGGGTCGTCCACATTTTTATAACCCTGTGCAACCTCATGTGAGCTTAATGATGTACCGCATCTTGGGCAGTATGGGACTATTTTATAGTCCTTGACAAGCATTTTTGATTCATATAATGTTTTTAATGCCCACCACTCACTTTCAATATAATCATTTTTAAGGGTTATGTATGACTTATTCTGATCTATCCAGAAGCCTATGAGATCGTCCACCTCATGCCATTCGTCTATATATCTGAATACGCTCTCACGGCAGTATTCATTGAATTTCTGTATTCCAAAATCCTCTATTTCCTTCTTGCTGTTAAATCCAAAATGCTTTTCAGCCTCAAGTTCCACAGGCAAACCGTGGCAATCCCAGCCACCGGTTCTTCTTAATATATCATAGCCATCCATGAATTTATACCTCATTACGGTATCCTTCATGGTTCTGGTCATTAAATGACCGACATGTGGTCTTCCATTTGCGGTTGGTGGACCCTCCAAAAACACGAATTTTTTTAAATCCCTTTTGGTATTTAATGCCTCATTTATAATATTATTATTTTTCCAGTAATCAAGAATTTCCTTATCAATTTCAGTAACTGGCTTATTGATATCTATATCCTCATATATTTTTCCTGTCATTTTAACAGTTTAGTAATAAAATGTATATATTATTTTTTATATTATAATTTAGTTGCAGTGCCTTTTGATTGCGTTCCGGATTTTACATTAAAGATTATTGACGCTATAATAAGTGCAGCCATTGGGAATATTGTTGCATAAATTGCCATCCTTACTGAATACAGATCAGAAATCAGGCCAAATACAAATGGTATAAAGAAGAATATTACATCCATTATAAATGTAAAAACAGAATAAACAATGTTCAGATATTTTATATCTATGCTTGTGGCAATATAATAGCTTGATATAGGGTATATGGTTCCGTGGGGAATTCCCAGAAATATTAGGCCAATTATAAATACGTAAATATAATCGGTGAGACCAAGCATGGCATATCCTGCAATGCTTAAAATAAATGATGCATACATTATTATGTCCCTATTTTTTACAGTTTTCAGTGAAAGAAACATTCTGGATGCAAATGATATTGAAAAGAAGACTGCCAGGAAATAGAAAAATATATCCGGATTTATTCCATAGTATTCCCTGCCCATTATGCTGCCATATGTTAATAACAAAATGAATGGAAATGCATATGAAATGTTTCCAAACATGGCAAAAAGTACCTTCCCCTGTTTAAGTGAGTATGACGCCTTTGAAAGTATTTCCCTGAAGCCTATTTTTTTATTGTCTGAGCTTATTTTTATTTTACCTGATAGAATCAGCATTAATATTGATGATGCCAGTGAGATAAAGAAGAAGATAACAAAAGCATACCTGATTGTTAAAAATGATATTACATAGCCCTGTAAAAGCACTCCAAATATAAGGCTCAGGGATAATGATGCAGTGTAGGCAGCTATATATCTGTCCCTCTTATCAGGCGGTGATATTATATTGGTTACTGTCATGAGCAGGGGCTGAACAACACCCATTGAGGACCCTGTTATAAATGAAAGCACAAGAACCTCATAGATATTTTTGGTAAATATAAATGCAAAAATGGATGCTGTCATGATAAATAGAAATAATGTTATCATTTTCGGCGTTTTTGATATGTTTACACGCCCATTAATTAAAATATTTGAAATAAGGGCCCCAATGCCGTATAGTGTTGCGGTTAATCCAACAAAAATAAGGTTTGCAAGGAGAACATATTTTGAGAAGACCGGAACAACGGTCATAAGCATGTTTGTGGATGCCCTCATTGTGAATGTAACTGAAAGAAGTATAATTAGATTGATAAAAATTAATTTACTATTGGCATTATTCATTTGTAAAGTATTACAACACATTATTTATTCTTAACTGAAATATTTATTAATGCAATAATGACCCTAATTAAGATAAGAAATGTTATATATTTATATACATTATTTAATATGACATGGATAGGAATAGTTATAAAAATAAAAACTATAGAAATTATAGAAATGATCAGAAAAGATCGGTAAAAAAGCTTGATATGAGGAAGAATGAGGAGTTTAATTATATGCTTGGCACCATAGTCAGGGATCTCCCGGAGAGTGTTAGGGGCGCACTTCGTGGTGGCATATATTCAATTATGTCCAAGCAGGGCACCAGGGAGGCCAGGGATTTTATAGTTAAAAAGAAGAATGACGGTGTAATCACAGAGGATATGGAAAAAAATCTACTGGATTTAATATATGCTTACAGCAAGTACAGGTAATTTAATAATATTATAAGATTTATTGTATTTGCTTTATTTTTCAATTTAATATTTTCCTTAATTTTATTCCATTTCTTTGAATAAAAAACATTAGTATCCCGGGAATTAGAAGGATTACAGCAAGTGCAATATAAAATGTGCTTGTGGCTATTCCCATAATTATCATGAATATAAATGCTATAAATGTTATTATTGAGATTAACAGGTATAATATATTTTTACTTCCCTTAAATAGATAAATTCCTGAAAAAGCATCAAATGCAAATTCCATCATCAGGAAAATTCCTGAAATGGACAGAAGCTGGGCGAAAAATGATTCTATGGATGGTATAAACAGCATAAATGCGTTTATTGCCTCGGCGGTAACAGCGATTATAACAAGATTTGACCATGGGCTTTTATATTTTTTATGAGTGTAACCAAAAATTTGTGGAAATAAATGATCCCTTGACATGGCATACCATGCCCTGCTCAGTATATATGTTGTAAGCCATAATGAACTGGCTGTGGACGCTATTACTGCTATATACATGATAACCGCATATTTTGGTATTATGTATGATGCCCATTCAGCAAGTGGGTCTATACTTCCAGAAAGAAGGTTTAAGGGTGTTTCAGCATCCATAAGCGTCATGGTTATCATGTATATTGAAAAGACTATTAAAAATCCCATAATCCCTGTTGTACCCGGCCATTTTTCCCTGTTAAAGGATTCTTCAGAGGCATATGAATCTATTTCCCAGCCATCCATAATGGTTGCAATAACAGGAAATGCCAGTACAAATGCGTATGGTTTTTTTACTATTTCATTAAATGAAAAGAACCATGAAAATGATATGTGGTTTACCATATGATCCGGAAGGTAATATATTGCAATTAAAGAAAACATTATAATAACAAAAAGCTCTACTCCAAGGAACAGCTCTGTTATCTTGGCAGTGGGCCTTGCCCCCAAAATACCTGCAATTAACGTAATTAAAATCCAGAAGGACCCCAGTATGAATATGGTAAATGCATTATTTAAAAGGCTGAAACTTATTATGCCCAGAGAGTATAAAAACTGTGCAGTGTACTCCCCTGCAGGTATAACTATTGGTGGAATTGAAAAAAAGTATGCAAGTGTAATAATCCATGCCTGAAAGGACCCATAGGATTTTGACACTATTTTGCTGCCCCAGAAATATGATGCACCAGCATTTGGATATAATCTATTAAACTTTCTGAATATAATGGATGCAAAAAGGTAAACGGGAAATACAATTATAACGCCCATAATAGAATAGATGCCAAGGTAAAAGGCAATAACACCATATGATGCTGCTATGCTGAACGCAGGTGCAACACTTGATGTTGAAAGGGATGCCAGATCCATAAATTTATGTACATTATTTCTTAGCTGGCCCACAGAGAAATCGTATTTCTTTGAATAAGCACCGCCCTTATGCAATAGATCACCTTGCTAAAGTATATTTACTTTTTAGTAAGTATACTTTAATATTTAAAACTATCCACAGACAAAATATTTTTATATGACATTATAAATGTTCATATATTATAACGGGATTTCAAGCCATGGATTATGATGTTGATGTTGTCATAGTTGGTGGCGGCCTTTCAGGTCTTTCAGCTGGAATAACAGCCACAAAAAACAATTTATCCGCAATAGTTCTTGAACGCGGCGATTACTCCGGGTCAAAGAATGTTACCGGCGGCAGGATGTATGTTCATTCACTAAGGAAACTTTTGGGAGACCAGTTTTCTGATGAATATCTGGAACTGCCGGTGTATAAGGATACATATGAAATATATGCTAAGGATGGAAAAATATCATTTTCCTTTGAGGAAAAAAATAAGAAAAACAGTTACACAGTGCTCAGGTCAAAATTTGACAGGTATTTATCAGGGATCGCCGAGGAAAATGGCTGTACAGTATCATATTCCACACTTGTAAAGGGAATTTCAAGGGAAAATAACCTTATCAATGTAATAACAGACAGGGGGGATATTAAAACACCACTGGTAATAGAGGCTGACGGGTCAGCCGCACTTATATCAAGGCTTCAGGGTAGGAGGCTGCAGCCAAAATACAATATGCTGGGCGTTAAGGAGGTTATTGAAAATAAGACAGACAGGGATTATGGAGAAACAAGGACAATTCTGGGATTAACAGGGGACCTTAAGGGCGGTGCCTTTGTTTACGAGAACAGGGATACATTATCTGTTGGATACACCGTTAAGATAGAATCATTGCAGGAAGATGCAAATAACTTAAAATCTCCAGATTTAATAGAGCAGGTCAGGGAAAAATTGGGCATAGATGGAAAAATGCTTGAATACTCGGCACATATGATACCCTATTATGGATATGGCAATCTGCCGCCTGTAAACTATGACAATATACTTGTTGCTGGTGATTCTGCAGGTTTCTTAATAAATGATGGCTTCACCATAAGGGGCATGGACCTTGCCATAGAATCGGGCATGATAGCAGGAAATGCTGCAAAAATTATATTAGATTCTGGTGATTATTCAAACACAGAAATATATAAGAAAATGCTTGATGAATCATTTATTATGAATGACATGAGGATTGCATGGCCCATGTTTAACCTTCTGGGTAATAAGGATCTATTTACAAAGTATCCGGACTTTTTGACCGGTGTTCTTTCTGAGTTAATGAATGTGGATGGTAAAAATAGGAGAAAGCCTGTAAATATTGTTTTTGATCAGGCACATCAGAATGGACTCAGTGTTGCATCCATTCTGCGTGATGCAATGAGGGTGATGTAAAATGGATATATTAAAAAGGCTGGCATTAAATAAATACGAAACTGGAAACGAGTCGCATATTAAGGTGAATACAGATATTTGCAGAACGTGCAAATATAAGCCCTGTACAAAGGTTTGCCCTGCGGGTACCTACGAGGCAAATGAAAAGGAGATACTTACAGTACACTATGAGAGATGCCTTGAATGTGGCGCAGCACTTGTGGCCTGCCCGTTTGGGGCAATTGAATTTACCTTCCCTGAAAAGGGTATAAGCTACACATACGGATAAAAAATAATTTTAAATATAAAATTTATCTTTATTTTCTTTTATCATTCCTGACCTGGAAAGATTTTTAAGTATATTTGAAAGATTTACCCGGGATGTATCAAGCCCGTAATTGTCCCTTAATATTTTTTCTGCGGTTTCTGGGTCTCTGGGCTCGCCTAAAAACTTCTTAAGCAGATTGTATGTATCCTCATAAACATTCCATGGGAATATGAACCATGCCCAATCATTCTTTTTAATTCCAATGCCAAAATAATCGGGCCGGAAGGATGCCTCATTGACATAAAGCATTGATGCTGATTTTACCACGGAAGGATTTAATGATTTAATGTAATCAAGGGCCACCTTCATGCTTTCTCCGGTATCGGTGATGTCGTCAACAAGGAGCACCTTTTTGCCAGACATGTCATAATTTGTTTTACCTGCAAGCACTGCCTTTCCATCCATATTTGCTGTTAATCCCCAGTGTTCTGTTTTTATTGATATCAATTCCTTTTTAATCAGATAATCCGAAATCATTCTTGCCGGAACAAGGCCACCCCTTGCTATGCCAACAATAACATCTGGGTTATATCTGTCCTCAAGAACCATGTCGAGTATGCCTGAGCACCAGTCTTCAATGTCCTGCCATGTTACATAAACTGCCTTAAATTCCATTATTATCCATAGTTTAGTGATTTTAATTATTTTAAGGTTCTTTTATGAATCCATGGAAATATTTAATATTAATATTAAAATAAAAGCTCATGGATTTTTCATTTTCCGAGGAGGAACAGCTTATAAGGGAGACAACAAGGGAATTTTTGAAAAGATATCTTGAGCCGGTTGCAGATTCCATTGATACCAATGAAAAAATACCTGAAAGTTTTTTAATGGCTGCCGGTTCCCACGGTATTATATCGCCACTTATTGAGACCCCATACGGTGGAGCAAGGCTATCATTTATGGATGCTGCAATAATATCGGAGGAAATAGCAAAGGTTGATACAAGCATGGCCACCTCAGTGTATTATCTGCTAAACACATCATGGGCTTATATATTGCAAAAATATGGAAATAAATTTATAAAATCAAAAATATTACCAGATATTGCAATAGGAAAAAAATTTATAGGCATAGCATCAACCGAGGCATCTGGTGGAAGTGATGTTGCGGCCATTAAAACATCCGGGGAAATAAGGAATGGAAAAATTATCATAAACGGTGAAAAGGCCTATATAAGCGGCGGGATTGAGGCAAAAAATAATGGTGGCGGACATTTAACACTGGTAAAAACTGATAAAAACGGTGGGCATAAGGGAATTTCCATGGTTTATGTGCCTGCTGACAGCCCGGGCATCGAAATGTATAAAATTAACAACATGGGCAGGATGGGCATATCAACATGCATAATAAGGTATAACAATGTTGAGATCCCTGAAGAAAACATTATTGGAAAGGTAAACAAAGGGTTCTATTATGCCATGGATGGCTTTAACCATGCAAGGATTCTTGTTGCTGCAGCCTGCAACGGGCTATCCGATTCCATCCTTGAAAGGGGGCTGAATTACATTAAAGAGAGAAGTGCATTCGGGAAAAAACTTGAAGAATTCCAGGGTGTGTCTTTCAAATTTTCTGAATTAAAAACAGAACTTGAAATGTCAAAGCTTTTAACATACAAGGCTGCGTACCTTGCAGACATTGATTCAAATGATCTTTATATATACAGTGCAATGTCCAAGTTCAAGGCACCTCAGATTGCCCTTGATATAGTAAAGAATGTCATGATGTGGTTTGGTGCATATTCATACGGCAGGGAGGCAGGCCTTGAGAAAAGTGCAAGGGGGATATTCAGCTACCTTGTGGGTGCAGAGGGTGCATTAAACATTATGAATTTAATAATATCAAAGGCATTTATGGGCCTATGAAATATTATCATTAATATATGTTTTAACAATCTTTTTAAGTGCAACACGCATGATTTCTGATAATGTTGTTGTGGATATTCCAAGGGATGCTGCTATCTCTGTCAATGATTTTTTCCGGTCGAGTTCAAAATAACCATAATCAAATAATTTTTTAATTATATCCTTTTCCCTGGATGTAAGCTCAAGGTCGTTTGAATAGGTAATGTCAATTATTTCAGGGTCAAGGCCTGCCTCATCCATTTTTTCCTCAAGCTCCCTAAGTTTTGCCCTGTTGGATACAAGTATCCTGTAAAGAACATAATCAGAACCAAGGGATTTATTGCTGAGTATTTCAACATCTGCAGTTGCCATAAAATGGCATGCAGTGCAGCTAGGGCCCTCTGCCCATATCTTATTTTTTCCGACATTAATAAAGTTCCTTGAAACTTTTCTTAATTCAGATATTTTATCGTAATAATCCTCATCCTTATTGAATGATATGCAGTGAAGCGTATAATTTTCTCCTATTTTCAATCTTTTTATATCAACATCATGAAAGTTTTTGGTTATAAAATTTGTAACCTCGCAGTCTGTTCGGTGAAGTTTTATAAGGGCTATAACCGAGCCCTTTGATTTTTCGCTCATAAAATGTATATTTATTCGGTATTAAAAAATATTGTTAATATACATTAAAAAAATAATAAAAAATTATTGTTTCCTTTCCTTTTTATTTGTTTCATTGTTGGGTTCATAACTGTAATTATTATATTTCGTCCTGTACCATATGGCAGTCATTACAATGGTGACTATGACAAAGAAGCCAGTGATTGCAACAGAGTATGAGCTTGGATCATACCCATTGTATGTGCCCGATGTCAGCGCTGCGGTTATTATTACTATGCCCACCATTGTTATTATGAATGCCTTAATGCCAGACTCACTTTTGCATTTAGGTTCTGAACCCTCCCTTTTAATTTCAGTTTGCTCTATTTCATCTTTTTCAACCATTTACTCCACCTTCCTGTATATTATATGTGCAACAACCAGAAGGAATATTATGACAAATATGAAGAATTCCAGACTGCTTACTGCCATCTGAAGGTCTCCGCTTAATATATGACCTGATGCACATCCATCTGCCATTCTTGCACCAAGAAGCATTAAGAATGCACCTGAAAATGCACCTGCTGCCCTTTTAATCTGGCTGTTCCCAAATCTGGCCTTCCATGATGGTGGAATTACATTATTAAATGACTGAAATCTCCTTGTGAAGAATACTGATGCAAGGAATGCACCAAATAATGTGCCTATATCACTGAAAGGTTCCCAGCCTATTGTATGAACAACCAATGTGCTGTACTTCCATGTTCCTGCTGGTAGCCATAGCTTTGCAACTATCCATGAATATGTGGTTGATTCACCAAATATCTGGTGAAGGAACATTTCCAATACAACGGTTAAACCTATGATTATACCAACAGACATCATAACAACGCCAAATAATTTTGATGAAACAGTCCAGTGATAATTCACCTTCTCAGGTAAATTGTTCTTGCCTAGAGGCATTGATGATCCTTCAAGAAGCATGCCGGCAGTTTCCACATACTGTGCCTCCTCCTCCGGGCTTAATTTTGTATTTTTGTGCAATGAGTTGTATGCACAGCTCTTTCCATGCTTGTACCTTGGTAGGAAATATGCAATTGAGAACATTATTATGGCCCAGGCCACTGCTATGCCAAAGCCCACTGTTAGGTTTGTATCGACCTTACCACCAAAGTATATTAAACCAAAGTTATCATATGTTACAAGCCAGTGACCGAATGATGTCTGGTATATTAATGTCCATGCTGCGGCACCCAATAAGCCGCCTAATAAGGCGAAAATTGCATCCCTTCTTCCCTCGCCAAGTGCCATCCATACTGTGCCAGGCACGTATCCGGATATTGCTATACCTGTACCAAATATTGCGCCGCCCAGTGCAACACCCCAGACGTAATCCGGTTTAATTCCCCAGTGGAATCCAACACCAAGTGCTGCCAGGCCATATAATGCCAGAGCACCTGCACCTATTGCAATTGCTATACACCCAACAAAAAGACGGTCTTCCCATTTACCCAATCTTATGAGGACCTCAGGGTTTGATATGCCCCATGCCTCTGCAAGGCCACCTATTATCATTCCTATAAAAAGGCCTATCCATTCCCATGCTGTTACGCTTATCATATTTTATCCTTCAATATGACTTTTTTGTCATATTAAATGAATAATTGTATGGTAATATTTTAATTAAATAACTAATATATAAGTATATTATTTTTAATATTAAAAAATATTTACGATTAAAATTATAGGCTGTGTGTAAGATTATCTATTCTGCCACCATCAACAACAAGCACCTGACCGTTCATATATTTTGAGGCATCGGTTGCAAGGAATAAGGCAGCATCTGCTATGTATTCGGGTTTTCCAAACATTTTCAATGATGTTCTTGAAATGAAAGAATGTTCAAGATTTTTTATCTCTTCACTGGTTTTACCACCTATCGTCATATCTGTTTCTATCCATCCCGGTGCTATGGCATTTACCCTGACACCGGTACCTGAAAGGTCAAATGCAAGCCTCTTTGTTAACATAATGACGCCCGCCTTTGATATGGAATAAAATGTGGTATTGCTTGCTGCTGTTCCAACCCCAGCATTTGATGCCATATTTATTATTATGCCCTTATTCTTTTTGATATCCTCAAGGCATTCCTTTGCAGCGTATATTTGGCCCATAAGATTAACAGAAATCATTTCATTAACCTTTGCGTCGTCAAAATCATCCCATGATAGTAAATGCCACATGCCGGCGTTGTTTACCAGAATATCTATTGTGCCCATTTTTTTATGTATTTCTTCTATCATATTTTTTACGCTGTCATGGCTTGAAACATCCGCCTGAAATATTTCTGAACCCGGTAATTTTTCCCTTAAAAGTTCTGCAGATCTGGCATCATGATTATAGTTAATGGCTATTCTTGCACCCTCTGCACTGAATTTTTCCGCAATGGCACGTCCAAGACCCTTTGATGCACCAGTTATTAAAACTATTTTATCCTTTAGAAGATTCATAATTTTTAATAATGCGCCCATTTATAAAATATTTTTTTTATTCCAATTTAATATAATATTTATTTATTCAAATATTTAAAAAATTTAAATATAAAGGTAAAATTATGAAACATGATTAATGTCGGTCTTTATTACAAGGTTAAGCAGGGCCATGAAAAGGATTTTGAAAACGCATTTGGCAATGTTGTTAAATTATTAAAAAGTTCTGATGTTGGTTTTCTGGATGGAAAATTATACAAGGAAGTTGACTGTCCAAGGGAATACATGATATACACTGAATGGAAGGACATAGATTCATTCAAAAACTTTCTGAAAATGAAGGAATATAATCAAACTGTGGATTATGGAAAAACTATTTTGGAATCCATGCCAAGGCATAAAATATTTGGAGAATCAAAGGAATAAATTTAATAAAATTTATAATCTATTTTAATATAAATAGGCAATGGAAATTAATTATAAGGCAGGTACAATAATTTCAGATTTTAACGACCCCGATATATTCGTATTTGATAAAAGAATAAATATGTACAGGGCGCCTGCATACAAATATGCTGAAATTAAAAGAAAATATCCAGATGTTACTGATAATGTTTTTAAGGACATAAAGCTTGATATATCATCAGAAATATCATTAAGGTCATACCAAAAAAAATCTCTTGAACTCTGGGGGAAAAATAATTATTCTGGAACAATAGTGCTTCCCACAGCTGCAGGAAAAACCATAGTTGGAATATATGCAATAACAATGCTAAAGGTACCAACAATTGTTATAGCACCAACGATTGAGCTTATACAACAGTGGAGGGAGAAGCTTAAAAATTTTTTAAAAACTGACATAGGCCAGATCGGTGGTGGCGAGAGGGATGTAAAGGATATTAGCGTATCAACATACGATTCTGCATATTTAATGGCGGACCCCCTTGGGAATAGATTTAAGTTCATTATAGCTGATGAGGTGCATCATATGGCATCTGAAAGCTACATACAGATAGCAAAGATGTATGCCGCACCCTACAGGCTTGGATTAACCGCAACGTATGAAAGGCCGGATAAAATGCATGAGAGCCTTGAAACTTATATGGGTGGTAAGGTTTTCGAACTTGGATATGAGGAATTAAATGATTTTATATCAAATTATAAAATTGTTCGAATTCCCATTGAATTAAGCGAGGAGGATGAAATAGAATATCAAAAAAATCATGATATCTTTATTTCATATCTAAGAAAAAGGGATATTAAGTTAAATGGCAATATGGACTTTGAACACTTTATAATGACATCCTGGAACCAGGAGGGACGCGAGGCCCTGCTTGCATGGAGAAGGGCCAGGGAGATAGCATTTAATGCTGAGAAGAAAATCGAATATTTAAGGTATTTATTAAGCAAGCATGCTGGAGAAAAAATTATTATTTTTTCAGAGGACACTGCAACGGCATATACCATTTCAAAGGAATTTCTGGTACCTGCAATGACATACATGACACCTGGAAGGGAGAGAAAAAAATATCTGGAAATGTTTAAAAATGGTGAGATTACCGTGCTGGCAACATCCAGAATCCTGGATGAGGGTGTTGACGTTCCGGATGCATCCATAGCCATTATAATGAGCGGATCAGGCAGTACCAGACAGTTCAGGCAGAGGCTTGGAAGAATTTTAAGGCCCTCCGAGGGTAAATCAAGCTATTTATATGAGCTTATATCTGCAGGAACTGCAGAATATGGCACATCAAGAAGGAGGAGAAAGGGTGTTCCCGTCGGAATTGATGATAGCAAGGAAGACTAAAAATGGTTTAATATTTCCAATATTCCTGTCCGGTGAAAATTCGGATTATATAGATAATGTGCTGGATATTTTTACAAAAAATATCGGAAATAAAAAGGAGATAATAGAAAAAAATCTGAAGGAACTTGAGGCAAAATCCTCAAATAATAAAATTATAAGGGCAATTTCAACAGTAATCTACAGAAATTCAATCTTTGAACCGCCTGTTTCTGTAAATGCACCCGAATTAAGGTATGATGTCTTTAAGGCTGCAAGGATACCTCCCCTGGATTATGAGGAAAAGATTGAAATTTTAAAAGATGTAATGGAAAAGTACGGATTAACATACGATGAGATAATTTCTGGACTCTATGCAGATCGTGATAATGAACAGGTTTTAAGGGCTGTTAAAACCGATGATGTTTGGCAAATAGCCAGAATATATAATCTTGAACAGATAGAGACAATACTGATGAAATGCACTGAACTAAGGATAACAGAGGCATCAGACTGGAATTATGCACTAAGGTCCATTAAACTGCTGGGTCTTCTTTATGAAACACATACAGATGGCGAAAATCTGAATTTTATAACGGTGACCGGACCAGTATCAATTTTCGAAAATACAGAAAGGTATGGTACAAGATTTGCCATGCTTATTGAGAAATTATACAAAATGGATAAATGGGCAATAGATGCAGATATAAAAATAAAGGATAAATATGACAAAAGTGAGAGTGTGTACAAGCTTAAAATAGGCGATAATGTATCTTATTATTTGCCTGACAGGAAAATAAATGAGGATACACCATCATACAGTTTCTTAAAAAAGGCAGAACCATTAATTATTAAAAATAATGTATATTTTCCAGATTATATAATAAATATAGATGGAAAGGATGTATATATAAATATTTCAAATCTCAGGTATTTAAAGCAGGACTCAAAGACAGAAAATGAGGTTAAAAAATATGTTAACTGGGAAAACGTCTATGTTCTAAGGGATAAGGAAAAAATGATTCCCGGTAGCATCTGCTTTTACAATGATATAGATTTCAATGCATTAAAAAGGTATCTTGAAGAAAAGTATTCAAATAATATCTCAATTAAAAAGGAAATAGATGAGTATTCAATAAATGAAATTAAAAAAAATATAGAGAAATTGTATCCGGATACAGAAAAGATCATCAATTATATAGAATCAGAGGGGCTTATACCTGAAAGGCTCCTCCCGGCACTTGGATACAAATTGAAATGGAGGGGGCTGGACCTTATTATAGTAAAAAAATAATTATATATAATTCCAGAGTTTGTCCTGCCATAAATCATATTCCTCTGTTATTTCCTTGATATTAATTATGTTAAAACCATTTGATTCCTTAGATTTATTATATAATTCCATAAGCTGTTCAAAGTTTAAATGTGCCAGTTTATCGAAATATTCGCGGATTTTCTTTTTAATTTCAGGATGAAAATCATTTATCTTATCACCCCTGTAAAGCACCCTGAAATATTTTTGATCCCCAAGGGTTACATGAAATATTCTCCATGTTATGTCCATTTTTTCCTCGTTTTTAAAATAATTCCCGGTTAAATTGGCCAGGGCTGGAACAACATCAAAATCCCTTTCGTTATTAAGCTGAAATGCAATTTCAAGACCCTTCATTATAATAAATTATATTATTATATAACTATTTTATTAATGTTCAAATTAATCCTTTTTGATAATTCTATCATGAATTATGTACCATGTACCCAGCCCTATAATTCCCATTGTGCCATCGGCATCGTAAAGTTTTATCTCAATAACAACAGATTTATGACCGGCCTTAATTACATCGGAAACAAGCCTGAACGGACCCCTGTGCATTGGATTTAAAAAATTGATTTTAAGTTCCTGAGTGACCTGATCAGAACCATTGTTTACCGTCATTGCTGTAAGCCCACCTATAAAGTCTGCTGCAGCCATCATCATCCCACCATTTAATACCATGCCTGCACGGGTTATCCTTTCAGAATAGGGCATGGACATTTCACAGTGGCCCTCTTCAACTTTGGTTATTTCCAGGCCAAGATATGAAAAAACCTTATCTGCAGAGAAAAGTTCGTTCAGTGCCTTTAAATTACTTGCCAAATTCATGGCCTTTTCTATTCTTCCTGGCATGCATACTAATTACTTTTTTGTTTATAATTCTACTTAATAATTAGAAGATAAAAATATTAAATTAAATCAATAAATAGACTATTATAAGGCTAGGATAATATTATATAGAATATTAAAATATGGAAAGGGAGATAGCCTCGTGATAAAAAATAGCATTAGAAATCATAATTAAATCAAAATCGACGCCATTATGATCGGGGATATTTTCACTGGGGTGATTCATAATGGAGGCACAGGCAGGTAATGAGGGCGTCAGCCAGGTGGTACTTGAGGCGGTAAACATAGACTTTTCATATGATAATGGCTACAAGGTATTTGAAAATATAAACATAGAGGCGGATAGTGGTAAGTTTGTGGCCATTATTGGACCATCAGGTATTGGCAAATCAACACTTTTAAGGATTCTTGGCGGTTTTTTAAAACCCGATAGGGGTGAGGTCAGATTGATGGGCAGGGTTTTGCACGAACCAACCCCGGAGGTTGCCCTTATACATCAATCCATTGTAACATTTCCATGGATGACGGCAGAGGAGAATGTAATGCTTTCCATGAAGACCAAGAACATGGACCGGGAAAAAATGGAGGAAAAGGCAAGGGAGGCCCTGGCCAGGGTCGGCCTTGAGGGTTTTGAGGACCTTTATCCAAAGGAGATGAGCGGTGGTATGAGGCAGAGGGTTGCAATAGCACGTGCCTTTGCCGCGGACCCCTACATATTTTTAATGGATGAGCCATTTGCCCATCTGGATGAGCTTACCGCCGAGGGGTTGCGCCAGGATATATACAATATATTATTTAGTGGTGAAACACCACTTAAATCAGTTATAATGGTTTCACACAACCTTACAGAGGTTCTTGAGCTAGCCGATGTTATATACATACTTAATAATATTCCTGCCACAGTGGTAGGAAGGGTTGATGTAAATATGCCAAGACCCAGAAACCCTAGAAATGATGATTTTAATGCAAATCTTGACATGCTATACAGTTATTTAACGCCACCGAGGAAAAGAGAATGAGGGGTAATAATGAATCAGATAGTGCTGATAATTCTGGCGGTAATGGCCACAGCGGGACGGGTAATAGGCCTGATATTAATATCAATATTAACAGGCTGGTTTCTGGCCTATGCATCCATAAAATCAAAGTTTTTTGAGAATACATACATAATTTTAATAGAGATTTTTGAATCGGTACCGGTAATAACATTTTTCCCTGTTGTTCTTATTATATTCATAGACCGGGTTGGAGGGCCGCTTGGTGTTGAAATGGCTGCAGATTTTCTGGTTTTCACTGCAGTTGTATGGAATATATGGATGGGGGAATACCAGGCATTTAAAACAGTTCCACGAGAAATGGTTGAGGTTGTTGAGAATTCTAAATATAAGTTATTTGGAAAATTAAGAACACTTTACATACCATTTTCGATACCAAGAATAGCAGCCAATTTATTTCCAAGTGTTTCTGATGGATTTTTTTACATAACAGTAAGTGAGGTATTTGAGGTTGGAATACATACATACCAGACATTCGGCATAGGGTCTGTGCTTGATACATTTGTTGCAGATGGCAATACATTTTTAATAGAGATGTCACTTTTAATACTTGGCATTATTATAGTGGCCATTATTCTAATTCTCAGGGAATTCTCAAAATATGCTGTTAGCAGATACACACTGGATAATGATGCACCTGTTTTAAAACGTGGCAGGATTAATCTCAGGGAAACAGCAAGGGTCTTTGCAGTGATATCAAAGAACCCATTCTCCAGACTGTCCAGATATTATAAATACAGGGAAAATGAGAGCCATGAGGAAACATATGAGAAAAAGGTCAAAAAACAGAAATATTTAAAATATATATATGCAGCCGCAGGAATTTTTCTTTTAATATTAATATTATATGCTGCTGTTTCAACCATAATATCTGTAAAATATAATGAATGGATGTATTTATTCTCAAAAACAAAGATGCTCCTCACAGGCCTTGGATTTGACTATTTAAGGGTATTAACAATATTGCTTGTATCCATGGCTATAGCCATATTTCTAGGATACTATCTTGCAGTCAATAAGCATGCGGAGCTTGTTGGAATCCCATTAATACAGACATTAAGTGCCTATCCTGCACCAATATATTTCCCATTTATATTTATAGCAACAGAACCTTTTATGTTCAGCGTTTTTGGTGGTACTGCAAATGAACTTTATGTACTTTTCCTTGGATTTGTAAGCACGTTTTATTATGTATTTTACTCATTCTGGATGGGGGTAAAGGCAATGCCAGCAGAATACTGGGAAATAACAAGGAACCTAAAACTTGGCTATTTTAAAAAAATGAGGAAGGTTATCATACCGTCAACATTTCCATACATGATAAGTGGAATCTCATCCACAATAAACAGTGCGTGGGGAGGTCTTATGATAGGTGAATACTGGCCCCATATATATGGTACTCATTCACTGTATGTCCATGAGGGATTAATGAAAACAATAGATGTTGCAACAGGTACAGGAAATATAGCACTTGCGGCATGGGGTTCATTTATATTCGGTATAATAGTGGCAATATATTCTGTTGTATTTACAAGAAAAATGATGGATCTGGCACAGAAAAAATACGTGGCAGAAGAGGGTGTTTATGCTGCATAATTTTTATAATTTATTTTTATTGTGTCATTAATATTATAAATAAAAATGTTATATGGTAATTATGGATGTTATTGATCCTGATGCTAGAATTGCTGATCTGGTTGGACTTTTATATGTTTTAAACAATATATTTAACGGAAAAACTGATCTGTACAAGCTGGAGAAGGAAATGGAAGTTGATATTGATGATTTAATGCCCATAGTATACACCGCTGAAAGATTGGGGCTTGTTGCCGTTGAATCTGGGGATATAAATATTTCAGATAAGGGTAGGGAATACATAAAATCCGGCATGATTCAGAGGAAAAAAATAATAAACAATTCATTAAGGGATATAGAACCTTTCAAAACTGCAATTGAATTAAAATCATTTAGCCTGGACGATATACTTGAAAAATTGAAGGATAATGGTGTTCAGACATTCAATAATCCGGATGGTTTACATGATCTGGAGGTAATTTTAATAGAATGGGGTGTTTATTCACGCCTTCTTAAAAAAACAGATGATGGTTTTGAGGTAAACACACAGGATCAATCATAGTATATTTTTCCAGAGTTCATAATCTGATTTCCTCCTTCTTATAAGCATGTTTGTCCAGTATTTGTGTATAATAAATTTTGGTATGGAACATGAATAGTTTTCCTGATTGTTATTTTTTATAAAGTTGTATTCAATATCCTCAAGTATTAAATCCTTTATCATATTTTCAGTTAAAATGTAATAGGTATCAAATGCGGTATCAGCAAGCATCCATATCAGTTTTTTTCTGTTCCTTTTAAAATCTATATAATTTAAGATTTCTATTCTTGTCTGCCTATCAATTGATTGTGACTGCTGTATGGATTTTATTATCTCATTAAAAAGATTGGTTCTGCCAATTCTTCTCTGTGAAAAATCAAGGTTAATTAAGTCAAAACTATCATTATTTACAAAGACTATTTTGACATATCGGTAATCGTTATCTGCAAGTCTTACCTTAAAGATAACATCATTATCCTCATTATATATTTTAATGCACTCGATATCATCAAACATCCTAAAAAGTTTTATGGCTGCAGAGAATATTTCTTTCTTTTCACCCTCAGATCTCTCTGCAAGCTTGCAAACCTTCCTTAAACCCTGCCTCTTAATAATTTCGGGTTTCATATATATACTCAATTAAAAACTATTTTAATAATTTAACCTTTAACCGTGAAACTTAAATTTGAATCAAAACTGCTTTTATAAAAAATGGTTACTGTATGAATAAAATATATATTTTTATCCAAAGTAGTTAAGATCCTCCCGTGAATTTTTATTTTTGGATTCTTCCTTCATTTTCTCTGTAATTTCCTCAATCTGCCTTGCCTTTTCATCTATATCCTTAAGATCAATTTTGCTTCTCAGGATCTTCGATAAAACCATTATAATTTCCCTTGCACCCTTTGGATCCGCAAAATAACCAGAGGTCTCGCCCATAAGACATGCGCCGTCTATTGAAAACATTTCCTTGCCAATGCCAAGTATTAGTGCTGCAGAACCAACTATTCCGCCACTGGGTTCACCTGATGGAAATGATACACCGGCTTTTTCAAGTGGTTTAACAAGTTTTTTATCACTTACCGCCCCGAGCACCTTTGGCTTTTCAACTATCTTGCCTATGCTATATCCACCAAGGGTATATATCCTTGAGATATTATATTTATTAAGATAATTTAGTATTTCATATGAAAGTTCATACTGGCCTTCCTGTGTCGTTCCCTGAAAATCACCCGCAATAACAATTAAATCATTCTTTTTCCCGGTTTTTTTATAATATATTGAGTCCCTAACAAGGTGTATTTTATTGTCAAAAATAAAAACCTGAGGTGGCAGATATTCTGAAAATATGTCCGCCATTTTCTTCATTTTTAATTTTTCTATAAAATAATCTGCAGTAATCTTTCCAACGTTGCCAATACCAGGCAAACCGCTAACAAGGATGGGATTTTCAAGTTCTGGCTCCTCATATTTTTTAAATATTATTTTTTCCATCATCATCACTTTCCTTCAATTTAATTCTGTACTTTTGAAATTTATCAGCAGGAGAATATTTCATGGGTATTGCCATTTCGGTACTTCCACCACATTTAGGGCATATTTCCTCAAGTGTATAAATATTGCATTTCCTGCATTTCCTAATTAATGTTTTCATTATAATTTATTCCTCTCTATTAAATTCAAATGAAACGTTATTTTTTTTGCTTTTGGTTTCTATAACATTAATTACATTTTTTAACTTTTCCTCTGCGGACTTATAATCTTCGTCTATTACTGTTATTTTATACCTTGGTGCACCAATATATGTAATCTGCACATCCTTATCATCTATAAGGTCATCGGTTAAAACATTTTTTATTGTTTCAATTCCATTGGGTGCCAGGGAATACATTTCCAGATAACCACCAATTTTTACCGTGGGTATTGCTATATTTTCCTTTGCTATTTTAATAAGAGAATCTTTCCATTTTAAATCCTTATCTTTTAAAAAATCCTTGCTTGATGCGGCCTCAAAGAAAGCAGAGTAAAGTGTTCCATATTCTGTTAATAATAAATCCTCTATATCCTCCCTTTCCTTGCTTTCATTAATATTTTCCTCCTCAAAAAGCATGTCTAAAAGTTTATGAGCCTTCTGTTCGTTTTTCCATTCCTCTATTTTTTCCCTTTTTTGATGTTCGTTTACACGCTTTAAGGAAAGATCTACATGATTTCTTGATGGGTCAACGTTTAGAACCTTGCATACTGTCCTCTGATTAACCCGTAAATAATCCTTAATATGCTTTATCCAGCCTGTGGCAACCTCTGTAATATGGACAAAACCTGATACACCGGGATATTCATCCAGATCAACAATTGCCCCGTAGTTTTTAACTTCCTTTACAGTGACAACCACAAGGTCGCCTGTATCCGGGATATCCCTAGGCATGATAACACCTCATAATTTAACTTTTTCCACCAGCTCACCGGATGTTGAGAGTGTGGCACCGGTTGGTTTTGCAAGAGTGGACCCGCATATGTTGCAAACAACCTGTGAGGATATTTTTGAATAAACCACCTGCTCGTTTCCACAGTTTTTGCATTTGATTTTTACAAATGAATTCCCAACGTTTTTTAATTTATGAAATTCGTCTGCCATAATTTTCACGCCTCCACTATTTCAAATTTCTTTGCCCTCTGGCCTTCTGGTGTTATAGATTTCTTGCATACAGTGCATTTCAATCTTAATGCTATTCTTTTAGTTGGTTTTTCCCTGCCCTCGTACCTTGGCCTTGGGAAACCTCCATAACCTGATGTTACCCTTCTAAACCTTCTCTGACCTGCCCTTAACTCACTTGCCTTTCTTTTTCTTACCCTCTCAACATCATGAATCGTATGTTTTTTGCAATATGGACAGTAAGTTTTAATCTGCTTTGGCATTTTCATTTTAATTTACACCTTTTTACTATATTTTTTACTTATATATAACATTTGACAGTTAATTATATAATTCTTAAAATCATTGTGGTTTAAATTCATTCCAATGATGCCATAAAATTTATTGATATATAGGATATTTTAGTCCAGGTTGATTAAGGTTTTAAGTTAATACAATTTCTTTTTCACAAATATCATAAATCACATAATGATTAATTAACAAAATAGTTAGATATAAGGAATTAGAATAATAAGTTACTTTCTCTTAAAACTCCCCAAGCTACTATAATTTTGCCTTTTTTTCCTCTTTAAATTTGTATACAAAAAATAGATACCTGAGACAGCCATTACAAATGATGTGATCTGGTAAGCTAATGAATTAGTATTAATAAACAAAATAAAATAAAAGACTCCAAATATTCCTGAAACAATTAAAAGAATTGAGGCAACTACAGAAATAATAAAATATTTTAAATTGTTTTTATCCATGAGGTTTCATACATTCGCAAGCCTGTTTTTCATCTCTATTTAATAATGTCAACAGGCATTTAAATCTTGTGCATCATTTTTCCTTAGCCTTGAATATATAACATCTGACCTTATTTCACATACATAAGTTCAATCCATCCAAAGTTAAAAACAAAATTTAATTCATATCTAAAATCCTTCTCGTTACACTTTGCCTTGTACAAAATTTCCTTTGTAGTTATATGTGTAAGCTCGCAATAATATCCAAGGTTTCTTAATTTAAATGTTAAAGTGAGAAATAATTTTACTTTAAGATTATCAAACCATCTTCGCAGGTCCTCATTAAGAAGCGGTTACTGATACTTCTGCTGGATCGTCATAAGAACATAAAGACTGGCTAGATAAAAGTATTCTATTAATAAATTAAATGGACCGGTCGGAATTTGAATGTATCGGAAAGCGGTAGTGTATCTCTTACAAGAAAAAGATGAATATGGAACAGACCTTAGAACCTTTCATAATGGAATACAATGACAGGGAATTTCAGTCCCAATCATTCTATGTAGACAACAATCTGAGGGTAGAAAATGCAATTGATTCATTTCTCTATCTCCCAGGATTTCAATCCTCCTTTGGCATAGAAAATAATATGCTTGATTTTAATTCGGAAGATATAGACGATCCAGACTACTTGAGCGAAGTTGAATTGATCGAGATAGAAGCAAGCCTCAAGGATTATTCTGAAGGAAAATTCAAGCGTGGCTCCATTGACGAACTCCTTAAGGACTTAAAAGATTAATCTTAGGTGCGTTCCTTGGAGAATTGGGTATTCGATTGGAGCGATACTTTTAAGAAATTATACAAGAGCAAGGACAATTCCATTAGACTTAAAGTGGACGAAAAGCTCCGGGAATTGGCCGCAAATGGTCCTTTCAAATTCGGGAAGAGAAAGAAGGGGCTCAAGTATTCTAATAATGCTTATGCCGTCAAGGTGGATAAATCTAATAGAATAGTATACGAGCCCGTAACACAGGGTGGTAAGAAGATAATAAGGCTCCTAAAAGTCTGTGACCATAAGACAGTGTACGGCCATGATTGAGATCTAGTGTTCCATTAAAACTTTAATCAAATCCCACTTGGTTCCAACCTTATAAGGAGCCTCTTTTTCGCTCTTAAAGTACATTATAAGTGTATTAGCAGCAATTTCCTTACTTCCTGCTGGAATTGGCATACCTTCTGCAGGCTTGGCAATTTTTCCGAATGCAACCTGATAAATCAAT
>NZ_JAVYSZ010000007.1:0-86413 GCF_038728925.1 Acidiplasma sp. | reverse complement strand
AATATATGATTTATAAATATATTATGGTATAATTTTATATAATTATTTCATTTTTAGATATCTAATGATATTTTCATTAAAAGTTTGATTAATATTAAAAATATTCATAAACATGATTAAAAATGTTTAAATATGAATATTAAATTATACACATGGTGACAAAAAGTGCCAAAACCATATGTAGCAATAAACGAGGTAGAAATGTTAAATGATGAGACGACAATGAAAATGTTCCAGCAGGTTGGTCCAAAGGTTTGCCAGGTTACAGCCAGGCATCCCGGGTTTGTTGGATTCCAGAACCATATGCAGTTTGGTATAATACCGCTCGGAACAAGGTATGGTGGCGGATCAATGGACATGACCAAAATGAGCACAATGAACGTTTACCAGTACACAATGTGGAAAAACATAAAGGACCATGAGGATATGCACAGGGACAACTTCACATCAATATTCAGATTATGCTCTGCATGTTTATCACAGGTTGTATACGGACCATGGGAACCATTATATGAAATTGTTGATGCAAACATGCCTGTAAATACAGAAATGACGGACTTTACAGTAATGTTTGGCAAGAAATTTGCAGCAGGTGACCCATCTGGAGTACCACCAATATCAATGCCATATGGAAAAAGAACAATTGCCCTCTCAGAGCATACAGTAAAGAAGGATATGCAGAAGGAATTTGAGAGCAATATAATGGAGGTCATGAAGGATTTCGAGCATGCCCCCGGATTCCTTGGGTACATGATACTTAAGGAGATTGGAGTATCAGCAGTAGGTTCATTCCAGCTCAAGGCAAAGGGAATACATGAAACACTTGAATCAAATGGCGAGGTTCCAAAGGATCAGGAAGGTGCATTCAAGCCAGAGGAGGCAGTACCAACACCACCTGAATACAGGGTGCACATGGAATGGTCCTCACCAGAGGATGCAATGTTCGGAATAGGCAGGGTATTATTCGCACATCCCGCAAGGGAACTGCACGACAAGGTACTGGATACATTAATAAGGGGTCCATACATAAGACTATTAAACCCAATGATGGAAGGAACCACATGGAGAGAGTACCTTAACTCTCCATAAATTTTATTTTTAAATAATTTTTTAATTTTAATGCCTATTTTTATTTAAAATTTATAAAAAGAATAAATTATGTGACAAAATCAGATACACCTATGGCATTTGTAAATACTGCAACATACAATGGTACCTTATGCTCACCATTGCCTAATATAAAATGCTCATTGTTCATGGCAATTTCAAATTTATTTATTTTTATATTAATTATTTTTTCCTTCTCCTTAAATACATCAGGTATGGCCTCATTTAAGGGATTAAAATCTCTTAAATAATCTATTTTTAAGGGTTTTACCATTAATCCAGTTTTTCCATGAAGGCTTAATGGAAATCTGATAAGCCTGTGTATATCTGTTGTAACAGGCTCATCTATTTCAGCAAGGTTACCCTTTTTAAAGTTTTCAATGATGTATTTAAATATATCCCTGTTATATGTAATTTTGTTTTTCGCATCAAATGAATCCATGATCTTAAATTTATTTCCGGATTTATCGGTAAAAAAATCAATAATTTTTTTTCCGTTAAAATACTTTTGGAGATAATTTATATAGTTATTGTAATTTCTGCCAAGTATTGATTTTATAATATTCTCATCAATGTTTTCATAAAATTCTGAAATGTAGTTATTTAATTTTTTAAGTATACCGTAGTTAAAAAAATCATCGTCAAGGTTTTTAAGGTCATCAATATTAATACCCTCGATTCTTATATAATCACCTATTTCCCTTCTGGCATCAGAATCCAGCTGGTATACGGCATCACTCTCTATATGTACATGATACCCCCTGCCACCGGAAAAGTATAAATGAATGTTATCCTCGGTAAAACCAAAATCGTCCATGAGAACATTTATAAGTCTTAATGTATGCTTTTTTACCTCATCCAGTATCTGTGCATACGTCATCTTATTTGCACCCTCTATATGATCTGCATCAAGATCAAAAATCAGTTCTGCACCCAGCCATTCCTTTTCCTGCATTCTTGTAATTTCCGGATGCCTGTAATATGCCGATGAATAATAAAGATGCCTGGGCACAATTTTTTTCACAAATCTTTCTATTTCAATGTTGTTGTTATACATTCTGTGCCTTACCATGCTTCCATTAAATGGAATATACCCTATTTCCCTCTGGAATAGAAGATCCGGAGGTTTTATAGGATTTTTCACATAATAATCTCTAAAATAATCCCTGAGTTCTAATTTTTCCACCCAAACCAATTATTTTTTTTCTTATAATATTTTGCATAGCCTAAATAAATAAATTTATAACCATATGTAACATAATTATGCAATATGATTGGTGTAGGAATCAATGGATATGGTACTATTGGAAGGCGTGTCGCCCATGCTGTTTCAGCCCAGGATGATATGTTTGTTACCGGCATAGTTAAAAATTCCCCGGATTATGTTGCAAAGGAGGCATCAAAATATTTTAATGTTTATGTACCCTCTGAGGACAAAATTCCGGAGTTTGAGGAGAATGGCATAAGGGTTAAGGGAACACTGGATGATTTGTGTTCTGATTCTGACATAATCGTTGATGGAACCCCAGAAGGCATGGGTGAGAGGAATATAAAAAAATACCGGGAATACAATATAAAGGCCATACTTGAGGGTGGAGAAAAGGCATCTGCTGTTGAAACAAGCTTTAATGCCTATTCTAGTTTTGATGATGCATTAAATAAAAATTATGTGAGGGTTGTATCATGTAATACCACTGCACTTGCAAGGTCCCTGTACCCAATACATTCAAGTTATAAAATAAAAAATGTTAATGCGGTTATACTGAGGCGTGCCACTGATCCAAATGATTCAAAAAAGGGGCCTATAAATGCCATGGAACCATCAATGCAGTATCCTTCACATCATGCCCCTGATCTTCAGACAGTAATAAAGGGAATTAATATACTGACAACGGCTGTAAAGATTCCAACAACCCTGATGCATATACATGTTGTTGATGTCGATCTTGAGGATAATCTTAAAGAGGATGACATAATTGATATCTGGAAAAATTATGGCAGGCTCTTGCTTCTTAACAGCTCAGACGGCCTTAAATCCACAGCACAGATAATGGATCTTGCAAGGGAGCTATCAAGGAACAGGTCTGATTTATATGAAATAGCAATCTGGCGTGACAGCATAAAAATTAATAACAATAAACTGCATTACATACAGGCTGTACATCAGGAAAGTGATGTTATACCTGAAAATGTGGATGCTATAAGGGCTATGTTCAATTTGTTAGGTAAGGATGAATCAATTCGCAAAACCGATTCATCGCTTAAGATAAAAGGAGGGATATTTTAATGGCTAAAAAGGATGTTGAAAATGAGGAGAAGGTTGAGGAAAGCAAAAAGGAGATTACAATAGAGGATCTTCCAGGCGTGGGCGAGGCAACTGCTGAAAAATTAAGGGAAAGCGGATATGATGATATAATGACCATAGCCGTGGCATCCCCAAAGGACCTTGCAGATATAAGTGGAATAGCTGAAGGCGCCGCAATAAAAATCATTAATGCGGCAAGAAAATACGCTGATGTGGGTAATTTTGAAACAGGGGAGGAGATACTAAAAAGGAGGCAGGAGGTAATAAAATTATCAACAGGATCCAAAAATCTTGACACACTCCTGGGCGGTGGCCTGGAAACCCAATCCATCACTGAATTTTTTGGCGAATTTGGGTCTGGTAAAACTCAGATAATGCTGCAGCTGGCGGTTAATGCCACACTTCCAAAGGAACAGGGCGGCCTTGAATCAGACGTGCTTATTATAGACACTGAAAATACATTCAGGCCTGAGAGGATTATACAGATGGCAAAGGCCAAAAATCTGGACCCTGATGAAACTTTAAAAAGAATACATGTTGCCAGGGCTTATAATGCTCATCACCAGATACTTCTTGCAGAAAAGGCTGCTGATGTTGCCAAGGAGTTTCCAATAAAACTCTTAATAGTGGATTCATTAACATCGCATTTTAGATCAGAATATGTTGGCAGGGGTTCTCTGGCAGAGAGGCAGCAGCTTTTAAATAAACACATGCATGATCTGCTTAAATTTGGAACCATATATAATGCTGTAATAGCCGTGACAAATCAGGTATCGGCAAATCCCGCCGTATTTTTTGGCGATCCAATGACACCAATAGGCGGTAACATTGTGGGGCATACTGCAACATTCAGAATTTATCTTAGAAAGGCCAAGGCTGGAAAAAGAATAGCAAGATTAATAGACTCACCATACCTGCCGGAGGGTGAGGCGGTTATAATGATAAGTGAGGATGGAATATCGGACGGTGTATAAATTTATTTAAAATATTTTAAAATAATTTGGTTATTATGATGTTTCCAAATGGTTCATTCTGTTCCATGCTAATCCTTCCCCTTTTTTCAAGAAAAAGCATGTAAAGGAGAAATTCTGATCTTTCCTCTGTAGTTTTACCCCAGTAATCCTCAAGGAAAAATGGATTTATATATTTTTTAATTTCCTCCTGGACGCGGTTTATTCCTTCCTCTATATCCTCCTTATTTGATTTCATTAATATGTCCTCATTTATATCCACCGATGTGTCCTTTATTGTTTTTTCTTCCCTGGATTTCTTATAAACCCTTTTTATTGAATCCAGCAATTCAATTAGCGTTACATTTCTTTTGTCCTCATGCATTACAGGCTCCTTAAGATCAATAAAATCTGAAACCTCGTCATCGTCCATGGAATCCTCTATTTCAGGATAATCATCAGTTAACTCATCGGATATTTTATTACTGTTATACCCTCTTATCATTGCAATGCTTTTTTCATAAAGAATATGCCATGCACTGGATATAAGAAGTCCGGCCACCTCAAAATTTGGCTCAGGCTCACTAAAAAAAAGGTCCTTAAACTGCAGTATATCGATTTTCCATGGGTCTATTTTGCCATCCATGGCCAGTTTAAATACCTTTGATACGGTTTCAGAAAAAATATCTGGATATACCAAATTTTCATTTGCCTCATTTAATATTTCCTCGTATTCTGATATATCCTCATTTTCACCTTGCCTTATTATCGCCCTGAGAATCTCGCTTTTCTCCATCGTCCTCCTCCATATATTTTTCCACAATTTTTGTATTCCCATGCCCATCGGTGGTTACACCTATTATGTTTGTTGCAAATTTTGACACAGCCTTTTTCAGGGATACCATTATAACCTGTGCCTTTTTAGAATTCTCCCTGAAAAGCTTTCCAACCTGTTCTGCATTATAACCATCAAGGAACATATCAACCTCATCCAGATAATATACCGGTGATGGTTTTTCATTCTGAAATGCCAGTATAAGGGCAAGAACAGCAACACTCTTCTCACCGCCACTCAGTGCATCTATTTTTATCATGTATTTCCCCTTGGGCATTGCCTTTATGTAAATTTCAGAATTTAATGGGTCATCCCTGCTGGTTATCTCCAGCGTGGCCTCACCACCAGTAAGCCTGTAATAAATCTCCTTAAAATTTTTATTAATGCCATCAAAAAGGTCAAGAAATGTTTTTTTCTCCTCCTCTATAATTTTATTCTGCATGTCTATAAGGCTTTCGCGTTCCCTTTTTAATGTGTCATATTTTTCTATATTTTCTGAATACTTTGAATACTCATCATCATATTCCTGTATTGCCTTCTGATTTATGGGGCCAAGTGATATTATTTCATTTTCATTATGGGCAATTTTTTCCCTAATTTCCCTTACAGTAAGCTTAAAATCAGGTATATCAGCATCAATAATCTCATTATGTATTTCATTAGATTTTTCAATCAGTGCATCTATTTTTGCGTTTAATGATGTTATAAGTATATTTTTTTTATTAATTCCATCCTCTGTATTTCTTATATCAATTAATATTCTGTCCAGTGCATCATTAAGTTCAACCTTTTTATTGTATAAATCCCTGGATTTTGAATCTATTTCATATTCTCTGCCCCTCAGCTCATTCAGTGCATTATTTTTTTTATCAAGATCATTTTTTAAATCCTGAAGTTCTTTACTTTTTTCTTCAAGGGATTTTTTGTAATTCCCTATTTTTTCATCAAGCTCTGTAATTCTCTGCTCAAAATGTTTAATATCATTATTTATTGTAATTAATGTATCGCTGTGCGACTTATATTCTGCATTGGCCCTATTCAATTCAGATTCTATCTGTTTTTCTATTTCCATGTTTTCAGGATTTATCTCCTTTAGCTGTTTAAAAATTTCTTCCTTTTCCCTGTTATTTTTATAAGCCTTTAGCCTTAATTCCCTAAGATCAACCTCAATATTTTTAAGGTTATCTGTAAGTTCTGCTATTTCCCTTTTTAAGGTTTCAATGGAATCATTATATGATTGCAGCGATTTTTCCGATTCACCTAAAAGATTTTTATTTGATTCAAGATTTGCAGTTTCAACATCCCTTTTTCTTGTTAAATCTGTTAACTGGGATGAAACATTTCCAAGCTCGGAGTTTGCATTTTTCAATTCGCCATCTATTATTATGTTTTCATTTTCAAGGCTGGCTATTTCCTTTGTTATTCTGTTATATAAAATCTCATCGTTTTTCAGGTATCCGCCGGTTATTGATCCGGAGGCCTCAAAAATTTCCCCATCCAGTGTAACAATCCTTACACCGCCCATATGCTTCCTTGCATTTTCAATATTATCAAATAGTAATGTATCGGCAAAGCAGTACATGACTGCCCTTTTAAATTTTTCATCATATCTTACAAAATCCCTTATAAACCCAATTGATATGCCATCCCTTACAAGTTTTTCACTTTTTTCATGATCCTTTGGGGCCATGATTTTATTTAATGGTATAAATGTAAGCCTTCCAAGTTTTTTTTCCTTTAAAATATTAATGCATCTTTCTGCGGCATAGTCATCATCAACAACTATTGCCCTCAGGCGTGCACCCCCAGAGACTATGACTGCATTTCCATATTTTTCATCGTATTCTATTAGATTTTTTAATTCACCATAAATCCCAGGTATGGTACCATGCTCCATTATATTATGTATCTCCTTAACTGCAGGAGACATTCCACCGCTGTAATTAAGCCCCCTTAACTGTTTTTCAAGTTCTCTTATCTTTTGATCATTATCTGATTTATTCCTTGATAATGATGAGACCTTATTCCTTAAATCAATGAAACGTGAGTTAATAAGATTTATTTCCTTTGAGTATTCATTTATGTTATCCTGTGACGCCTCTATTTTCCATTTTAAATCCTTTACCTTAAGCTGTAAATCCCTGTAACTATCCTCCTTTATGGAAATTTCCCTTTTTTTAACGGAAATTTTTTCACCAATATCATTTATTAACGCATTTTTTTCTTCAATTTCAGAATTTATTGAATTTATGGAATCATCAATAGATTTTAGTTTTTCATTTAAATCCCTCAATTTTTTGGAATTTGCATAATTCTCCTGACGAAATTTTTCAAGCTCTGCGGATATTTTATTTATGTTATTCTCATCTGTTTTTATATATGATTCATAATTCTTTTTCTCCCTGAGTTTATTCTGCAGTTCATTTTTCTGAAATTCCATGGAATCTTTGGAGGCCTTTATCTGCATTTCATAGCTGTCTATGTTTTCTCTATGGGTATTAATGCCTGCATTTATTGTTGCTATTTCCCTTGTTGTCTCCTCTATTTCTTTTCTGAGTTTTAAAACCTCTGATCCACCAAGGTCATTAAGCTTTTTCTCTATTTCCCTTATATTTTCCTGTGTTTTATTCTTATTATCATTAAGCTCTTTTAACCTTATATTAAGCTTATTTAATTCTGAATCAAGCCTTTTAACATCATTTTTATATAAATTTATCTCTCCCTCTATATTCTCAAGATCCTTTAGCTTTAAATATGCATTCATATCATCTATTTCCTTTTTTAAATTTGAATATTTTCTGGCATTTTCCCTATCAATATTTAATCTGTCAAGATTATGCTTAATTTCAGAGATCTTTGCATCCAGTATGTTTATGTTTTCATTGAGGCCATTAATATCGTTTTTGGCATTTTCAATTCTTTCTTTATAGCTCTCAATTCCTGCCATTGATTCTATTAATTTTCTTCTCTCGGCGCCGGACATTTTTATTATATTATTAATATCACCCTGAAGGACAAAACTGTAAGAATCGAGGTATATATGGAAGGAATCAATTAATTTTAAAACATCCAAATAACGTGCCCTTTTCCCATTAAGATAATAATTTGATTTTATTTCATTTCCATTGTTTACTATTTCCCTGGAAAGTGTGTACTTTTTATCTCCCTCTGAAATGGTCAGTGTGACCGAGCATCTTTTTAATGGTGGATCTGACTTATGTATGAAATCAGCAGCGCGATCCACCCTTATTGCCTTATTTGATTTTGCACCCAGAACAAATAGCATTGCATCCCCCAGGTTACTTTTACCGGAACCATTAGGGCCTATAATAACAGTGAATCCATCTTTAAGCCTTACAGTTACCTTTTTTCCGTATGACTTAAAGTTTTCCATTTCTATGGATTCAATAATCATATAATATGACAATGTCAGAAGGTATATTTATTTTATGTTATATATTATAGGCTTCATGCCTAAAAAGGTTAATAAAATAATATTATATAAACCATAAAATGGAAAATATAGAACTTTTAAAAAGAGATACATCAGAAATTATTACCGAGGATGAGGCTCTGGATGCACTCAAAAATTCCTGCAAGGGATACTGGGGCGTTGAACCCTCAGGGCTGCCCCACATAGCCACAGGCATACTGTTTACGAATAAAATAAATGATATGGTCAGGGCCGGGATTAAAATGAAGGTTCTTCTGGCCGACTGGCATGCCCGGGTAAATGATAAGCTCGGTGGTGATATTGAAAAAATAAGGGAGAGTGGTGAACTTTTAAAAAGAACCATGATCGCTGCAGGCCTTGATAGCAGTGTTGAATTCATCTGGGCCGGTGACCTCGTTTCAAGCAGGGATTACTGGGAGGAGCTTTTAAAAGTTTCAAAAAATTCATCACTTTTGAGAATAAGGAGGGCGCTTCCCATAATGGGCAGAACAGAGGAGGATGCCGACAGGGATTTTAGTAAATACATATATCCACTAATGCAGGTTACAGATATAATTTACATGGACCTTGACTTTGCCCTAGGAGGCATGGATCAGAGGCATGCCCACATGCTTCAGAGGGATGTTGCGGAGAAAATGGGGGTTAAAAAGGTAATCTCAGTGCATATGCCCCTCATATCAAGCCTTAAGGGATCAGGGAGAATGGATGACTTCAAAAAAATGTCCAAAAGCGACCCTGATTCGGCCATTTTTATTACAGATTCTGATGAAGATATAAAAAGAAAAATAAAACATGCATACTGCCCTGTGGGTGTTACAGAAAATAATCCTGTAATTGACATTTTAAAATACGTTGTTTTCCCGTACTATCAGGAAAGATTAACAATAAACAGGCCAGAAAGCAAGGGTGGCCCCGTGGAGGTGGATTTTCACGAACTTATTAATTTATATGAAAATCAAAAGATTCATCCAGTAGATTTAAAGAACGCGGCTGCAGAATCCATAATAAATATAATAGGTCCTGTGAGAGAAAAAATAGAAGGTGATTAAATGCCGTGGATTCCAAAAAAGGCTGTTGAAAAAACAGTTTACAGCAGTTTACTAAAAATGGATAATGGCCGGCTAATATCCCTAAAAACCAAAAAAAAGGACAGGTCAGTTACAATATATAAAGATAATAATTTATACAAAATAATAGAGGACGGATTTAAAAATGAATCATATGAAATAGGCGATGAAAAGGAATTAAAAAAAATGTTAAAAACACTTATAGAAATAGAGTTTCCAAGAAGCCATGAAATACTTGTAACCAGCCAGGAGGATAAAAATTAGGTAAATTTATCAAGGCTGGACTGGCTTGTGTCTGTAAAATTTCTGTCCATTATATCCAGCACATTTATTATTCTTGATTCAGAGAAATTGTGCTGGCCGCACAGGAAATCAATTATCCTGTTTCTATCCGGCCTTTTGAAGTTAAGGTTAATATTCTTCTCAACCGGTGGGTTTTTAAAAAAATCCTTTATTTCATCCAGATGATCTATGTTTTTGTTTTTTTCCTTTAGAACATTTTCTATTGTTCCAAATTTCTTTATGAGCTTTAATGCGGTTTTTGCACCAATCCCCGGTATACCTGAATTAAAATCGGTACCAACAAGAATGCCTATATCTATTAACTGTTCCTGTGTTATTCCATTGTTTTCAAGATTCTCCTCAAGGTTTATAATTTCCGGTGATACATTAATATATTTACCAGTGCCAGAAATCCTCCGCTTTCCATACACTGTAAAATTCCTTAATACACGCGGGGCACCAAATAGCAGGCAGTCATAATCCTGAGAGATAACAGAATCAACAATGCCGGCCCTTGCCGTGTATGATGCCTGTGCCTCACCCTCGGAAGGCGCCTGTATCCACGGTATCCCCATAAAATCAAGAAGCTTTTTGGATTCATTAATTATATCATCTGTAATATAATTTATTCTTGATGAAAGGGACCTTGCCCTTTCCATGTCGTTATTTTTTATTGCAGCATTAAGTTCCTCTATATTTTTTTCCCTTATCAGCCTTCTTTCCTTTAGTGTCTCATTTTTAAGATAAAATGGTTTTCCATCAAAACAGTAAACCGGTTTTATCTTATTTTCCAGCAGTGAGGATGTTCTATAAAATATACCTGAAAGATGTGATGTAATATTTCCCGCGCTATCCTTTAAAGGTTCACCATCCTCACCCCTTATGCTGCTTAAGAACTGGTATATAATGTTATAAGCATCAACAGTAACCATCTTACCTGCATTTTCCTTTAATGTTGTGGCATGCTTTATTAATATACTGGATATATCTACCCCCATGAATCACACCTGACACGATATGCCATTTTTTGTTATTTTAAATTCACTAAATAAATTTTCCTGGATTGACCTGTGCTTTATCACCGTTATTCTTCTGTTTCCATTATCCATTTTCTCAATATAATAAATGGCCTTCATGGCATGGTCTATAAAATAACCGCCAAATGGCTCAATTTTATGATTTTCAACATCTGCATATATCTGATTTGTAATAAGCACAGGAATTTCATATTTAATTGCAATACCGGACAGAATATTAAGCTGCCTTTCGTACCCCTCCATTCTTGCATTGGCATCGGTACCCGTTTCCATCCTGAAAAAATTTGTAAATGAATCAACAACCATTAAGCCTATACTTTTCCTTGAATCCCTTTTTTCTGCTATTAGCTTCTCCGCCTTTATCACAGCCAGATGCTGGTCATCAAGCGATTTAACCCTGTAAATATTAATATCGTTGTAGTTAAAATCATCACCACATATCTGTTTAAACCTTTCCACAGAAAATCCTTCAGTATCTATATAAATAACCTGCCTGCCAGATTTTACCATTGAGTATGAAAATATCATGGATAGATTTGTTTTGCCTGCCCCGCCCATTCCATAAAATTCGGTTATTATACCAGGTTCTATACCACCCTGCATTAAGTTATCTATGCAATCATATCCTGATGGTATCTTTTCAGGTACCTCTGTGAACTTAATTTTTTCCATTTATTGTTAAATCCATAATACTATAAAAAAATATATGATTGTTATTATGGACATTAACAACTTTTTTATAACCATATTCTATTATAATTAAAATGGCAGATGTTTATATTGTTATTGGTGTTGCGCTATTAATTGTAGGAATATTCTCAATATTTTCAAATGTCCTTGTAATAGGCATACCACTGATCATTGTTGCAGCCTTCTTTTTATTCCAGTATTACTACAGTTCAGGCAAGCATGTTAATAAAAAAGTATCCAAAATAACATATGATGGAATAATAGAAACGGGGCTTTCAAAAATAGAAAGGGGGACATTTTATGTTGATAAGGACAAATTCATTTCAGAAATGTCCAAAATTAAGGATATAGTCTCACTTCAGGGAAAAATGCCAGAATTTGGCCTTGATGCCATATATTTTGATTTTAATACCCAGGCCTCGGCAGAAAAGTTTTCAATGGCAATAAATAGCACTGGTGTTAAGGCCTCTGTTTTGCAGGAAAGAACACAATGGAAGGTTAAAATTGATTTTTAATGTTTTAACATGACCATGCAACACAGTGTTACACACTATATATAATTTATTAATATTTTTCTGATATTTATCTCTAAATTATTATTTTTTTTATATAAAATTTCTAATTATACGTTTTTATCATCAAAATATATATACTTTATTACAAAACTTTAATTCATATAAAGTAATTATAAATTTATGAAAACCTATGCTCATGCAACAATTTCATCTACAGGTGCATGGATGGGAAATATATATGATCTAACCCTGTTAACATATATTTATACAGAGCTGGAGAGATATTTCCATATAGATCTGCTTATGGTGTCACTGCTGTTCGCACTGGGATTAATAGGCAGATTCTTCGGCGGCATAATATTTGGCAGTCTAAATGATACAATGGGCAGCAAACCAGTAATGATTATAGGTACGGCCGGATATGCCATTTTTGCCGGAATAATGGCATTTTCCCCCACAGTGCTTATACTGTTTACCGCAAGATTTATTCAGGGGGTGTTCATGGGCGGTGAGTGGACTGCCGGTACGGTCATGAGCTATGAATTTGCCCCTCAAAATCTTAAAGGAACAATAGTTGGAATAGTGCAGAGTGGATACGGCATTGGCTACGCACTTACAGGCCTTGCCTATGTTTTATTCCTTCCAGTAATGGCGGCTGACTGGAGATTTTTCCTGCTGACAGGTATAATACCATTAATAATCGCCCCGTATACAATGTTTAAAATCCCCTCAGATAAAAGGCAGGGGGTGGTAAAGGAAAGGGCATCACTAAAGGGTTACATGAAGCCATTTATAAAATCATCCATTATGATGTCCGGATTTTTTGCAGCATATTTCTCGGTGTTTTCATTTTATCCAACAATTGCACCATCATTCGGTGTAAGCCATTCCATGGTGGGAATCATGATGATTGTGACAAGCCTGGTGCTGGCCATGTCATTTGTTCTTTTTGGCAGGCTATCGCTTAAGACTAGAAAAAAATACTTAATAATTGCAGGTTCAGCAGTATCAATGGTATCAGCATGGTTCGCCATTCCATTTTCATCCTCCCTGGATATACTGTCGGTACCTGCATTGATAGCCTTTACAGTGGGTGTGGGATCAATGCCTGTTGTGCCGCTGCTACTGATGGAGCGTGTAAATCCTGTTGTAAGGGGTATTATCTCCGGGATATCATACAACTTTGGTGCGTTATTTGGCGGGGTTATATCAATAATACTTGGATTTATTGGTGACATTGTTGGTTTCCATGGACTTTTATTAATAATAGATATAACAACACTGCTATGCCTTGCATCAGTAATCATAACCGGTGCATCAATAAAAAAATTAAAGGACTCATATGCTTACAGGCTGTACAGGAACATCGAGGACTAAAACAAAAATTAATAAATAAAAATCAATTAACTCTTACATGGACTTTATAGACGAATTAAAGAATTTAAAGGAGCAAATTAAATTTAATCAAAAATTTAACATAACTTCTGAATATGACAATATTGTAATCTCCGGTATGGGTGGGTCTGGCATTGTTGGCGATATATTTCAGGAAAAATTCTCAAAAAAACCTGTTATAACTGTTGGAGATTACGGCATACCAGAATTTGTCAATGAAAGAACTGTATTTATTGGCATAAGTTACTCTGGAAACACCGAGGAAACACTTAATAATGTGGATGAGGCAATGAAAAAAAATGCCCATGTTTATGCCATTACATCCGGTGGAAAGCTTGCCGACAGGGTAAAAAATTCAATAATAATACCATCAGGATTACAGCCAAGATCTGCTCTAGGTTACATGTTAATGCCACTCTTCAATACATTTGATCCAGTGGATGATGACATAATTAAAAAAACATATGATATTTTGGACAGTATGGATAAAAATCATGATGAAATGCGCAGGGAGGCATTAAAAATATATGAAAACAGCTATATACCAATAATATTTGGGTCAAGACCATTTAAATCAGTGGCATACAGATGGAAAACACAGTTTAATGAGAACTCAAAGACATTTGCATTTTATAATTATTTTCCTGAACTCAATCATAATGACACAATGCCATTAAAAAAGGCTTACAGAAGGGATGAATACAGGTATTACGTCTTTAATTCCGACAATCTTAGAATACAGAGAAGGATAGAAATCACACAGGAAATAACCGGGGAATCATTTAATATTATAACAGCACCAACCAATGAATATTTTGAGAAACTATTCTATCTAATACATTATGCAGACTATTTAACATATGAACTAGCTCTTGTGAGGGAGGTTGACCCCACAGATGTATCAACAATAGAGGAATTAAAAAGCAAATTATCCTAATTCCTTTATTTCCCTTGATGTTTCTATTATTACAGAACCACCCGGTGGAAGTATTGGCTCGATCTCATCCCTGGGCACATCAAGTATTTTCGATATTTTTTCAACAGCATTATTTCTTTTTTCATTTCCTGGTCTGATTTTAACCCATTTTTCTGATTCCACCCTTGTTGATGACGGGGATATCATTGGTATATCATATTCCTTATATTTAATCAATGATATTTTTAGTTCAAGCGGTAAATTAAAAACATAATTTCTCTTACCCCTTATTACCCAGGACCCCTTTGATATAAATTCTCCAGATTCTGGTGTTTTACTTACCTGATTTGGATACACCCAGTATGCCGTTCCGGAGGATATGCCTGCAGGCCATGCCCTTGACATGCATATTGCGAACTGGCATGCCTCATTTATGGTTTCCTCTGATATTTCAATGCCATCGTTTTTTATTACCGTGCTTGGGGCACCATAAAGATCGGCATGTACATATATATCATTATCCTCCATGTGCTTTTTGACAAGTTTCTCATTTGTCTTTGCATCCTTTCCTGAAAGGACCATATTGCCATTGGATGAAAAGAACCATCTGTATGTTTCAAACCAGTACCTTGGCCTTTTTTTCTGATTTACCTTTTCCCTTTCCTTTATTATTAATTTTTTTGTTTCCTCAATGGCCCTTTCAGCGCCCTCAATTTTATTTTTATAATCCTTTGCTGTATTAAATACATTGCTTATGTTATTTCCTGCAGATAATGTGTAGTTTAAATCTATATTTATATTATTATAGTCAATGGTAAATATTTTCTTTGCCGGATTTATGCCTAAAATTTTTAAATCCCCAAAATCAAACCCATTCAAATCCCCATTCTTCACCTTACCGTTAACAATTTTTATTAATTTCTCAATAGATGGTATATTCATCTTTAATTTATTCCCAAACTCTGTATAAATTTCCATCAATTTTTTAAACTCCTCAATTGATTTTTTCTGTGATTCTATCCTTTTTTCCACACTGCTTTTATTCTTTTCCTCCACCGGATAGTTATTTAAATAACTGACTATTCCATCATTGAAGTTTTCAAAGGTATCGTCTGGATTCCTTTTAAGGCTTTTTAGTATTATTGGGGACAGTATTTCCTCATCTTTATAATAATATGCCCTATTTTCCAGGGATTCCTTAAGGATGACATTTATCTCCTCATATACCTGATTTAATATTTTATCATCCATCTGATGTGGCATTAAATTTTTATCCATATTAAGACGGTAAAGAACCTCCTCTGCTATTTCCCCACCAAGATTTACCCTTGTTGCAAGGGTTTTAACCAGTGATGCGGTACTTTCATTAACAATCTTTTTAAACACGTCAAAATTTTCAATGGGATTTATAAGGGACGGTGGCACATAGGCCTCACCAATTTTTATTGTTCTTGTCCTGTATACATGCTGATCCATTGCAAATACTATTTTTCCATTTTCTGTTAAAATCAGGTTGCCGCCTCCAAACAGTTCCAGTATTATTTCCTGCCCTGTATGAAGTGTAATTTTTATAACCCTGTCAAAATTTATCTGTTCTATGCCTGTTATCCTTTTCTCCGATAACTGTTTTCTGAATATCATGGCCAGCTGGGACGCCTCATCAGGCCTGTCCGCGCTATAAAATGATATTCCCTTTGTAAGTGAAATAAAAAAATCTCTTTTTTTAACATCGGACCTGTATATCTGAAAAATAAACTCCTTTGAATTCACCTGGTATATTTTTTTTATAAATGAATTTTCTATATCATCCCTGAATATGTTTATAAATGCGTAAAAATCCAATGACGATTCCTTGAGTTTCATAATTTATTAGTAATTCCTGATATTTTAATCTTATTGGAAAGATTACATGCATGAAAAAATCAGAGCAACAGTTATAAAAACTAGTCTATGAATATGCAAATCAACATGGGATGTTTCCATGTTTACAAAATTTATAGGTTATTATAAAATTATTTTATTGATTTCTAATTATTTTTTAAAATTTTTATGGGTTAAAAATCAAATATAGTTATATAAATCAAAAATTTAAGGCATAAAAAAATTAACAATGGTTTTTAACAATTATTTAATACCATAAAATATGGAAGTTGAGCAAAATACAATGAATTTATCAGGAAAAAATGTTTTTTATCTTAGCTATGGCAGGGGCCTTCAGAGGAGCTTTATCTTGCTTCATGATTCCAAAAAGGATTCATCCTCATGGTCAGGCATTGATGCATTAAGGAAACTGGGGCAATGGGGATTTAATGTGTATGCCCCGGACTATCCGGGTTTTGGAAAGTCAGAGTATAATCCAAAATACAATTTTGGTTCAAATCCTGCAGCAGGTGCAAGATTCATTAAGGATTTTTCAGATGCCGTTTACGCCGGCTTAACATATATAATAGCACCATCTGTCTCGGCGGGCAGTGCATTAAAGGCTTTAATAGATTATCCTGAAAATATTGAAGCGGTAATAATAATTGGTGGCCTGGGCGTTGATCATATACTTAAGGAATTGAACAAAATAAATAAGCCTGTGCTTATCCTGTGGGGTGGCAATGACAGCGTGGTTCCAATAAATCATGGTATGAGATACCACGATCTTATCGCATCATCGCAGTTTATAAAGATTGATGGCGCCGGCCACTGTGTGCATCTTGATAAACCTGATATATTCTTTAACACATTAAAAAAATATTTATCAGAAATATAAAAAATTTAAATCACTCTTGGTATTATTATTATATAAAACAGAAGCATTATTATGAACAGCGCAAGACCATAATATATCTTTGTAAGTGTTTTTTCATTTTTAAGGAAGCTGAATCTCTCCCTTCTGGATGCTATCATTAAGGTATCCCTGAAAAATTGGCCACCATCAAACACTGCAACAGGCAGTGCATTCATTATTCCCAGAAGGAAATCTATCCAGAATAACCAGTAGAGAGAATTAACCAATCCAAAGTATATATAGTTATTAAATGGTGTTGAAAACAGGTGCGCAAGGTTATATGGTACCGGTGAAAGCCCAAGAACAGGAAGGCCAAGAACATCAAAAAATTGGGGCCCGAAGAGGGCTGAGCCAAATATAAGGCCGCGCATTTCCTTTAATGGTATGTAATCAAGTCCGGAGTATGTTATGCCAACACCTATAAAACTCTCATTTTTATATATATTTTTATTTGCAGCAGGGTCATCCTTTTCATAGTAACTGTAAGTTGATACCGTTTTAAGTGTGTAATTATCTGTCTTTCCATTTAAAGTCATTATTTCCATTGTAATATTTGTTCCCGGCTTTATTTTATCAAGAACGTTTCCAAGTGTATTGATGTTATATATTGTTGAACCGTTAATGCTTAATATTACAGAATCAGATGGAACATGGGCCGCAGCAGCCGGAAACCCTGAAATTATCTGTGATATAAAAACTCCGGTAAGAACACTTTTATTTACCGTGGTGCCGTTGTAAAGTACAATATTCTCCATTCCCGGTTTTAAATATGAATCTGTTTCCAGGTTGTTTAGTGCAGAACCCGAAATATTCCCATATTTTATTATTTCATAACCATGGGGTATCTGTGCATTTTCTGATTCCTGGATATAAACGCCGCTGTGAACCGGGGGTGCGAGTGGCATCATAACAAAAATTAAAAGCATTAATGCTATAAATGCTATAACTATATTTATGCCCGGACCCGCAGCTATTATCCTCCTTCTTATAACGGGATCTGCATCCATTATCTCCTTTTCATCAGGCTCAACGAACGCACCAACGGGTATGACAAAGAATAAAGCGCCAACGCTGCTAACCTTTATTCCATGCTTTCTCGCAACTATTCCGTGGAATGTTTCATGGATTACCACTGCAAATACAAGTGATGCTGTGCCATAACCCAGCGGTATCAGGGGATTTATTAATGGAATTGCAAGATATTCATTTAATGGTGGGGCCTCACTGGTTGGCACATGAACTATGGTAAGCAGTATGGCCTCATATAAAAGCATTATGAATGCTGTTAAACCTCCAAGAACCACCAAAACATCAGATATTTTGCCAAATGTCTTTCCCGGGAAATGTTTGGATATGGCATCAAGTATACCACGGTTATGTGTGGATTTAATCATTAATGCAGGCCCCATTGTTGAAAAATGCCTGGTTTTATTTATGTGCGGGGAAAGGTATAGTATTATAAATATCCATGAAAATACGATTAATATAATTAAATAAATCTCATTATAAACCATAATTATCTACATAATTAAACATTAGTTATAATTTTTGCCATATGAATTAATTCTTTTAAAAAAAGTATTGAATGAAAATCATTTAAATTATTCCACATTCTCCTGGATTTTTTTGAGGAATCTTATCATATTATACTTCTCCTCATCGTTAAAATCTCTTAATGTATTTTCAATGAATTTTATGTGTAATTCCTCAACACGCATGTATTCATCCTTTCCCTTATTTGTAATCTGTATCTTTATTATTCTTCTGTCCTCTGAACTTCTCTCCCTTCTTACATATCCCAGTTTTTCGAGCTTGTCAATAACACCTGTGATCCAGCCCTGAGTCACCATATTTATATTTGCGAGCTCAATCATTGGCAACGGGCCGCGTTCAAGCAGGTTTTTTAGTATTCTATACTCTACAGTTGACATTCCAAGGGATAACAGATTTTTCTCAGATGCCCTGTACCATGTCTTCCATGTCCTAATGAATTCCCTCCAGACGTCGTAGGCCTTAATGCTTTCCATTTATATCATATTTTAATACGTAACTGGTATTTTATGCTTTCTATATAGTAAACTATTTGCCATTAAAGGATTTAGATATAAATGATTTACCCATTCCTTAAGATTTTTTATAGAAGCCATGTAATATTTTTATACTTAAAGTATATTCTTTATCCATGGGGCTAGGCAAGAGAGATTTAAACAGAAAAAAGAAAAGCATAGAGATGAAAATTCAGGAACTTGAGGAAAAGGCAAGAAAAAACCCACTGGATAAGGGCATACAGGAGGAAATAAACGAGCTGAAGAAAAAAATGGACAAATAATTTAATAGGGTGGCATTGGTTTTGTTAATTTACCATCCTTTATTGCAGGTGTATATGGTGGTACGTTAATCTCAACACATCTTACCGGCTTCGGTTCTATTCTTTTTAAAAGCATTTCTATTGAAATATCATTATCATTTGCCATGTTGCATATTGATTTTATTTCATCAGGTGTAAGCTGTCTTTCAGTATTGTCCATATATTTTATGTTTAGGCTTTTAATTTCCTCACAGTTATACATAATAATTAAATGTTAACTTATATAATTATTTTTTGAGCAGTTCATTTATTAGTTTTTTAACAGTGTCATATAATTCATTAATATCCATTCCACTGGAATTAACAGTAAATATATGATTTTCTGGAAGCAGGTCCAGCGCCTCATAATATATTATATCGGACCTCTGTGCCTCAATGTTCTCGTTTATTTTTTCATTGCCATAACCACGCTGCTCCATTCTTTTTCTTAAAATATTTTCATCATCCTTAATTATAATCACATATTTGCAATGAATCATATGGGAATAGTGAGATTCAACAACATCATATTTAAGTTCAAGCTTTCTCAGCTGGTCTATGTCCACAATGCCATCACTAATTATCCCTGTGTTTTTTAATACCTCATTAAGGGATGCACATTGTATGCCACTGTAATTGAGCATCTTACATAACGTTGTTTTCCCGGTTGCCGGTATTCCAGTAATGCATATCGTTCAGACCACCCCGAAATGACCTGCAAGCTTTAATGGCATTGAAAGGTGCCTTCTGGCTATAACCGGTACCTCATAAAAACCCTCAGATATATTTCTTTTTATTTCAACTATCTCCGGATTTTTATACCTTTTTTTGCATCTTGGGCATCTGTAATCCATCTTCCCCTTGGATCTGGTTTTAATGCCGCAGTCAGGACATATGGGTGGTTCCTTAATATATTCCCTGGATAATTTTAATATCTTTATTTTTTCAAGCTTTAATGTGCCATTATCGAATGAACCATAGGCCCTTACAAGGTCTCCTGGTATAAGCGCATTAACAATTTTTCTAAATTCCTTTGTTGGTTCAAACGCTGCAAGATTTATTTCATAGTCCCTGTATTTCATTTTTATGAAATAATGACCACCCTGGATTATATATGGATATGATGATATTATGCCTGATACTGAATAGGAACCAAGGTCAGATAGAAATTCAGGATCATAAATTATATGATCATCCGTACCCTGGTTTGTTTCATAAATTATGAAGCCCTCATCATTTATTTCAAAATTATTTTTTATTTCATCATATATGCCAAGCAAATCGCAGGGCTTTATTCCCCTTACACCGAATATAACCGGTGTTTTGAATTTTGGGAATATGGCAGGGTAATCGTTCTTATAATCTATATTATTAAAGGTTGAATCATATTTTTCCGGTATTTTTGCTATCTCCATTTTTATACTTTTATCCATAATTCCATAATGTGGATACTTATAATCCAGAAGCTCATAGGTCACACGTTTTTTATTCCAGCCAAGTGATGCTGTGGCACCTATTATTCCATGGCCGGTTCTTATTTTTTTGTAAGCTGCCCTTTTTTCGAGGAATGCCTCAATTGATGCTACTGAAATATCCTCCTGAAGGGCCCTCTCATATATCTGTGAATCGAATCTAATCTTTGATATGACTATTCCCGGATTTGTATTTTCACTATTTTTAACATAAAAATCCTCAACAATGCCCGATGCAAAATTCATAAGCTCCTCAGGTTCAGGCTCTGAAATGAGTTTTTCATATGCATATATATTATTACCGTTTATTCTGCCTATAATAATTTTTTTTCCAGCTCCTGTACCTATATTTATATTAAGGGCCCCATTGCCCCTTGTTTTATGGCTTATATTTGGATTAAGCCTGACAAGCTCCGGATATCCTATTATATCATAATGTGTTTTTGTGGCAATCTGTGATATTATATACGTTGTGCACATTTCGTTCTGGCTATCGGTATCATCCACAGCTATGTACATTTTTATCTACCAAATCTTCTTTTTCTTGACTGATATGACAATATCGCCCTTAAAAAATCCACCTTTTTTAATTCAGGCCAGTTCACATCTGCAAAGTAAAGTTCTGAATACGCTGCCTGCCAAAGGAGGAAATTTGAGATTCTTTCCTCACCGCTTGTCCTTAAAATTAGATCAGGATCTGGGAGTGTATTATCATAAAGATAATTTCTGAACATTTTTTCATCGATATCATCAACATTAATCTTACCCTTACATACATCATTGGCTATCATTTTAACAGCATTAATTATTTCCTGCCTTCCACCGTAACCTATTGCCAGATTAAACCTGAATCTTGAAAACTTCTTGGTGGTATTTTCAACATTAATAATGGTGTTTCTTAAGTATTCAGGAAGTGATGATAATTCACCTATTACATTAACCCTTATTTCGTTTTTGTATATTCTGTCATCCCTTAAAAGATCATTTAATGAATCGTTTATTAATTTAAAAAGAAAATTAACCTCATCATTTTTCCTCTTAAAATTCTCCGTTGAAAATGCATAAACCGTAACAACCTTTATGCCAACCTCCATGGCCCAGTCAAGCACCTCCTCAAGCTTGTCCTTTCCCCTTACATGCCCTTCATTTTCGGATAAACCGATGGATCTGGCGTACCTCCTGTTGCCATCTGTTATTATTCCAAGATGATTTGGTACCCTGTCCTTTTTAATTTCAGCCAGAAGGGCGTTTTCATAAAGATTTGAGGCTATATCACCAATCCTGTTAGCAATACTCATTTATTAATAATTATTATTTAGTATATATTTATAATTTTTTTAACTCTATTGAATACATATTCTTGAATTTGGAAAATCCATGCACTATTCTTTTATAGACTATCTCCAGGCCTGCTGATCTAAAGTATTCCATTCTGGATTCTAATGTTTCGTAATCACATATTTCATAGTAGTTTATTATTCCTCCAGCTGAAACACTGTTAATGGCATCATTTATAAAGTTAAATGCACCGTGGGGTAAATTCATTATTATTCTGTTGAAATCATGAAATGATTTTATTAAATTTCGGGAATCACCACAGTATGCCTCAATTTTACCCTTTAATGAATTTAGCCTTTTATTTTCATTCAAAAGTTCTATTGCATCACAGTTTATGTCAGATGCTATTATATCACATTTTATTCTGTGTGCTATTAGCACGGAAAACGGGCCAACACCGCAGAACATGTCAAAGATTTTCTCATTCTCATTTATCTCATTGGCAATTCTGGCCCTCTCTGTTGCCAGTCTCGGTGAAAAATATGCCCTTTTTATATCAACATGCAATCTTATGCCATTTTCCCTGTAAATTGTTCCTGTGTTATCCTCACCGTATAAAAGTTTTACATCCCTTGTTCTGTATTCTCCAGTAACACCTGAGTCGAGATAAATTGATTTTATTTCCTTTCTCATTTTTATTATATCGACCAGCTTTTGAGCCTCATCAAGTTTTTTGCCCTTTATTACGGCAATATCACCTATGATGTCATATGAAAATGAGTGGTTATAATCCTTAATGCTATTATTTTCAATAGGATTTATATCAACTATTTTATATCCCTCCGGTGGCCTTATTACAGGAATATATACCATGGAGCCATCATGCTGTACTCTATATTTTTTGTTAAATAATCCCGAAGATTTGCAGTATTCTATGGCTGCCTGTGCATATTCCTTATCTACCGCTATATGAATCAAGGTTGTTCCCCTTATAATACTGCTTTGTTATTTTATCTGCATACTGTATAATTTCAAGGGCAAGCTTATTTGAGAAACCAAATATATTTCCAATATCCTCCATTTTTGCAGATGCAAGTTTTTCAATTGTGGTGTATCCATTGTCAAATAATCTCCTTGCCCTTACCCTGCCAACGCCCGGTATTTCTATAAGCTTTATAATATCCTCCTTAATGCCCTCCTTTATCCTTATGTTTAAATGGAATAACTGGCCTGAATATTCCTTTTTATTCATTGTTGATAATCTGTAAAGTGAATATGAAATCCAGTCAGCTGATGATACCTTTGCCTGTATATCGCCGGGGCCAATATCAAATGACTCTGCTAAGGTATTAATTGGGACCTCATTTATCCATTCCTGCAGAATTATTGCTGTTTTGGCTGCCCGCATTGATTCCTCACTGAAATCGTTTATATTATATTTATCAAGGAAGTTTTCAACATATTCATAGTCATATTCCCTGAAATTAAAAGGTATCATATCTGGCGTTTTTGATATATAATAAAGATATAATGGCTCTGAATATTCATGATTTAAACACTCTGATAATATCAGCGCTGTAACAGGGTCTATGTAAAGTTCTGATGTTATTTTTCCAAATGGCTCCACTTTATAAATATCATTTTCCTCCGAAATAAAACCATTCTCCTTTAAAAAGTAAATGGCCCCGTCAAATGCCAGTGAATAATCCTTTATATCGTTTTGAATGGCAAGCAGTGTTTTTTTATAAAAATTTAGTATATCATCGTATTTCCTTGCCATTCCAGAGGATATTAGCGATAGTATGTTAAACCTGATCAGACTGTTTGAATCCATCTTGGATATCACAGGCTCCAGATCACCATTAAGATAGTTTTGTGCAACCTTTAGCATTGATTCACTTGATACAGTTATATATCCATAACCTATTTTATCGTATTTTGGCCTGCCAGCCCTACCAAGCATCTGCTGTACCTCTATATTAGAAATTGGCTTACTGTAACCATCGGAATACCTTGTAATATCCCGTATAATAACTGTTCTGGCAGGCAGGTTTACACCGGCGGCCAGTGTTGGGGTGGCCACAATTATCTTTATATGTCCCTTCTTAAATAGCTCCTCAATTGTTCCTCTCTGTTCATTTGAAAGTCCGGCATGATGGTATGCAATTCCATGCGATATTAGGTCTATCATTTTGTCATTTAAATTCTCAAGCGGCAGTTCAAGATCCTCAATATTCGTGCCAAAATCAAAATTATTCTTTAAAAGTTCAGCATATTTCTCAACATTCCTTCTGGAATTTCTGAAAACAATACACTGACCGCCATCATTGACGCTGTTTTCAATTAAAACAAGCTCGTCCTTATTTCCAAGGAATTCTTTTTTTCCGTCCCTTATCAGTGAGTGCCTGTAAACAATTCCAGTTTCCAACGGAACCGCCCTAAAATCTGATATTACGGTTTCGGCATTCATCCACATGGCCATTTCCTTAATGTTTGAAACCGTTGCTGAAAGCCCCAGAAGTATTATATCCGGATTAAGGTATAAAATTGAGGATATTACAGTTTCAAGTTTTGGCCCCCTGCTTTCATCTGAAATTGTATGAATTTCATCAAGTATAACAAAACCAAATTCATTTAGTATATCAGGATCACGATGTATCATTGAGTCAGCCCTTTCTGACGTGCATACAATAACATCATAGTTCCTTACAAATGATGGTGGTATATCGTAGTCACCAATGGATATAGTTACCCTCATCCCAAGAGACCTTAAATTTAGAAGTTCCTGATACTTTTCCATGGCCAGTGACCTTAATGGAACTATGTAAAGTGATTTCTTGCGCTTGAGGAACGTTTTATATATTTCTATGTATGCAATTAGAGTCTTCCCTGAGGCGGTTGGAACGGAAACTATCACATTTTTTCCCGATATGAGTTTTTGGACCGCCTCCTCCTGATGTTTATATAATGAAAAATCATTATTATCTGTTAATTTTAAAAAATCTGCAGGAACTATTGATGTTAATTTCATTAAATCAATATTATTTTCATTATTAAATAAGTTTTTAAAAATTTACTTTTTAAATTATTATTCATATCATCAATTACTAATAAATATTATTTTGTTTTCTGTAATTTCTCCGGATTAAATTCATTAAGATAATTTATTATATCATTAAGTTTCTCTTTTTGCCCATTTTTTTCCAGTATAAATGAGTACCTTATAAGATTAATAATTCCCGGGCCTATTTTCTTAATTACATTTTTAAGAACAGTAAAATCATTAATGTCTGTGAATACGTTTATATATGGAAATTCCTGGCTTATTGTATCTATAATGGCCTCATTTTTGATCTCATCATTAAGTTCCATCAGGTTATTTATCAGTTTTTTACCGGAATCCGTTAAAAAATAATATTTTTTATTGTTTATAATTTTTGAATATATTAATCCTTTTTTTAATAAATTATTTATTGCGGGCATTAACGCACCATTTGATATATTTCTGTGGGTATTTGTGCTTAATATACGTTTTGCGAGGCCGTAACCTGTCATTTCCTTCAGGTTAAGTATATACAGTATTCTTAGTGTATAATCATTCATAGTTTCACATTTGATAAAGTTTTAATTAAATTTATTTTTTGTTATTTTTATTCATATTTTTTTCCTTTTTATGGCTGTGCCTTACCGCTGCTCCTATTATTATTAATATGGCTATTACAAGCACTATTGGAACAAGATATTCTGGTTTTATTATGTTATGTTCGATTTCCTCATCAGGTGATGGTGATACCTTTTCTGTAAATGTTGCGGTTTTGTAGAATACAGATTCCGTATTATTAAACCTGTATTCCACAAGGAGCTGAACAGGATAATTACCACTGTATACATCAGAAACATCGACTATAAATGTAACCCTCAGGGACTGCCCGGGTTTTAAGGAGGAGTATGTAACATTATCCGCATCCAGGGCTGCCAGTGGGTTTGATGATGGTATGTGTATTGATATTACACTTGGCATTAGCATGTGTATATTTAAATCCCTGAATGTCTTATTGCCTGTATTGTTTATATAAAATGTAATTATCTGTTTTTTCTCACCCGATACCAGTTTATCTGATGCCTCAGTTATTTTTAGATTAACATACTGATCTGAATTTATCCTTGATTTAAGTGTATATGTTATATTATACATTGAAAAATAAATAGGCGCGCTGCCTGAGACATTTTTGGCATCTAAATAGAATGTAAAGTTCATGATTTTCCCAAGCGGATAATACTTAATGCTATAATTTGCAGGTGATATAACATTAAAATATTTAGAATAAATTCCTGCGGTTACATTATTTGCATTGCTTGTTCCTGTATTTGATGTTACCACTGTTAATTTTATTCCCTTCTGATCCTGATATATCACAGGGGGATTTGTATAATATGTTACCACAGATAAACTGGGCTGGCCAATTGGAAGTGTAAAGTTTGCATTTGATGAACCAGATGATGTTGATAATGTTATATTTTCCTCATATAAATTACCTGATGCACTGGCGCTTATGTTCACCATCTGCATTATTGTATATCTATTCCCTGCTTTCAATGAAAGTGTGTATACTGATTTGACATCACTGTTAGGACCCGATATATAGCTGTAGCTAAAAGGTGATGTAAGGTTTATAAATCCACTTACATTTTCAGTTGCAAGTGCTGTGAATGTTACATAGAGTGGTACATCGCCAGAGCCAGGGGCTGGAAGCATGCTTGATGTCTGGTTGTACCAGTGCACACCTGTAACCTCAACAGGTGCCTGTGATGATGTAAACGCACTTTTATGGTCATTAACACCAGAATACTCATATGCAAGTAATCCTGAAGCAGCAAACATAAATACTATTAAAACAGCCAAAATTTTTTTATTCATTTAAATCACCTCTTGTGTTTTTTATAAGACTGGAGATGCCTATACTTATAATTACAAATATTATGCCTATAATGTATACCATGGTAAAGGCCCTTGATGACGGGAAATCATAGAATACAGGTATATAGTTCAATGATCCCATGCTGTATGGAAGTATTGATATTATCACAGGAACTGAATACATCGATTCAATTGATCCGGCTATTGCGGGTGCTATCGACATTCCTATTTCTCTAAAAACCGTATTCATACCTGTGGCCTCACCGGCCCGTTCATTTGGTGTTGAAATAAGCAATAGATTGATGACTCCCACCAGAATAAAGGAAAATCCTATTCCAAGAACCACCGCAGCATATATTATGTCAAATATGGTCGACCTGAAGAATATTAACATTATAAATGAAATAAGCCCTATTGAAAGTCCGGTAATCATTGATGCCTTTGGCCCCTTTTTCTCAGTTTCCAGTGATGCAAGTGGGGCTGATACCATGGCCATAACTGTTGCCGGCAGCATTATTATGCCAGACTCAAGAATTGTTTTTCCAAATCCGGCAGGCTCTGGATCCTGAAGCAATGTGGGCACTGTGAAGAATAGGAAGTACATACCTGACATGGCAAAGAGTCCCACAAAGTTTGCTATTAACACATTTCTTTTTCTGACAAGCTGTATGTTTATAAATGGATTTTCAGCATTTGATTCATACCTTACAAAAATGTAAAACAGGATGCCTGAAAGTATGAACATTGATATTATTGTAATTGAAGTCCATCCATAGGTTTGACCCTCAGATAAACCAAATATCAGAAATACCAGTGGGATTCCAAGAAGTGCAACACCGGCAAAGTCTATTTTTTCCCTTACAGGTTCCGCATAATCCTTAAGATAAAAATAGCTCAGGATAAACAGTGCAAATGCAACGGGAATTGCAGAATGATATGACCACTGCCACCCAAAATATTCGGTTATGTATGCACCTATAACAAGGCCTATTCCAGCACCAACGGCAAAGGTCGCACTCATTATCCCCTGTGCAAGTGCAAGTTCCCTTTTTGGAACAACATCATTAATTATGGCATATGCCAGTGGAAACATGCCAAATCCAATGCCCTGTATGACCCTTATTGCTATGAGCTCGTCCAGTGTGGTGGCAAATCCACCAAATGATACTGCAATGGCATATATCAGTGAAAGAATTAAAAATACCCTTCTTTTTCCAAAAACGTCACCGAGCTTTCCAAATATCCCTGCTGCAACGGTTCCTGTAATAATGTATGCAGTTATCACCCATGAAACATTATCGTATGTGGTATCAAAGAATTTTATAAACACAGGAATTGCAGGCACTATCATGGTTTCAACATATACAATTAAGGTACCCGCAAATGCCATGAGGCCGAGTATTATACCTGAATCCCTGTTTTTTGTTGTTATCATGTCTAAATAGACATGTCTAAAAAGTATAAATACTTAACCGGTAAACAATTAAAAAAAATAAATTTATTTTTATAATAATTATAATGATACAATTATAATGATTATTATGAATGCAATTATCATATAAACCATATAATAGCTTATTGAGCTGTTCATGATCCTGTATCCAATATATCTTGCACCATTTCTAAAACCCCTGGCGATTTTTATCATTGCAAACCAGAATATGTCAACCGTCTCCATACCTGATTTTTTGTTCCCTGTTTTTAATATTCTTTTTAAAATTAGTCTTATGCCACTGGAATATGAAAATGATGTGTACCCATCAAAATCTGATACACCATTGTTCCATGGCATAACCTTTCTGGTCTTCGGTTTTCCAAAAATTGCATATGTAAGCAATGAAAATATGATTATTAATACTAAAATATAAAATGGTGTTACCAGCCCAAAATCATTTTCATTAAATTTTGATTCTATCATAAATCCATTAAAAACCAGAACTTCAGGTATGCCAGATAAAAATTCTGGTTTAATAAATATTACGGATACAGCAAAAAGTAATATCAGCAAGAGACCGGTGGCAAGGACTGTATACGTTTTAAGATCATTTTTTTCTATTTTCTCATCATGTTTATCACTAAAATAATAAATTTTAAACATTGCAGCTGTGGCAAAACCCTCGCCGATGGCAAGTACAGAACCACCTATCAGGGAGGCAAGCCCGCTGATGCCTCCCAGGTACGCACCCATGAAAAATGATTCAAGGACCATCCATGTTCCAAGGCCTCCAATTCCGGGGAATAAACCGGATAGTGATGAAAAAATAAAAAATTTTCCGATTTTATTGGCACTGCTGGAATTCTTTGATACCATGCTGAAGTATTCCGCACCGGTATTGCCAACGGACATAAAAAGGCCTGTTTTTGCTATGGAATGCCCCATTGCGAAGATTACTACTGAAATAATTATAAACATCCTTAATATGTGATCATTAAATGTAACATAAAGGCCAATGGCTGACAGAAGGGTGCCGTTATTCTCTATGGTGCTAAACCCACCCAGTGATTTCATATTTTCCGATATATAAGCATAGAGTGATCCAAATATAACAGATATCACACCTATGGCGGTAAATAGGATTCCTATGGTCTGTGATTGTGGTGATAATAATGCGATTTTTGTTATGCCATATACACCCATAAGCGTCATGGTGGCGCTGAAAAGTGCAGATGAATTTGCCGGGGCACTTCCATGTGCTATTGGAAGCCACTCGCTTATCATAAATGGTGTTAACCCCATTTTTGACATTGCACCAATGGTAAAAATTAAAAGTACATAATCATTGGTTAGAATGTTAAATCCAAAATTGCCGGTATAAAAATATGACATAACCGCTGCTGTAATAATAAAAACTGTGGATATTTCCGAGAAAAACATAAAAACATAGGCCTCAGCATCATTCCTTTTATTGACAGCAACGGTAACATATGCAGGTATTGACATAATTTCCCAGCCTGTTATGAATATTAAAAAGTTTGATGAATAAAGTATAACCATCATGCCTGAAATTGTTAAAAGGAAAAGCGGGGAAAGCCATTTTCCGTAGGATTTTGAGTAGGATATGGAATATATTGATGATATTATCCATACCGCGCCTGAAATCATGTAAAAGTACGTTATATAATTATATCTGTTAAATGTGATAAAAATAAAGGCAATTGAGGATATTACGGATAATACATATGCAAACGTTCTGTATTTAATCGATACGGGTACAGAAATAAAAATTATTACAAGTGGAATATAATATAATATATTTATATTAATCACCTCTGTACCTTAAAATTGCAGATATGATTGAATATGGCGTTGGTGGGCAGCCAGCTATTTCCACATTGAATTTTTTATTTATGCCTGAGCCAATAATTCCACCTGAAAGTGTGCATGCCCCCATTGCTATTACTATTTTTGGATCTGGCATTGCGTTGTATGCCTCTTCTATTATTTTTTCCATGCCGTTTGTATAAACACCCATAATAACAAGGGCATCGGCATGCCTTGGAGTTTCAGCCTCAAATATGTTAAACCGGTTTGCATCATACTGTGGAGAAAATATCGATTTTAATTCTGCATTGCATGCACCGCATGTGCCTGAGTCAATAGGATACAGGTAAAATGATCTTTTAAATATTTCAGGCATTTTTCCATGGATGTTATATATATTCTGGTTACCAGTTGGTCTTAAATCGCACCTTCCACAGAAAATGCATTTTTCCTTAATCCATGTTCCATTACTTATGGCACCTGTTGGGCAGTCATAACTGCTTTTTCCCTCAAGAACTGATGGATAATCAGGTTTAAACATGCTTTCATCGGGATTTTTTTCAGTTTTTATCCCCTTTTTTATACCGTTAAGAAACCATAGTGTCATATAAAATTCACCCCCATTTCAGAAACCCATATGCCAAAACTTTCCCATACAAAAAAGAAATCTGTGAAGATATTACCAGGCAGTGCCTTTTTAAATGCATAAAGATTAAGAACCGATGGTGATGACATTATTATATCAGATATTCTGCCATGATCAATTTTAACATAATAAAATATGTCCCCCTGCGGGGATTCAATTCTGGCGGCCCCCTCACCAGATTTATTTAAATCATATTTTTTCATGTAATGTTTTTTAATACCTGTATTTAATATTATATCACATGCTGAAAATATTTCATTGCTTCTAACCATGAATCTTGCAAAAACATCACCGGAACTGTACGTGCATATCTTATAACCATCATAGAGTAATGATTTTGAGTCAATTCTGGCATCATACTTAAGGCCGGCTGCCCGGGCAGCAGGGCCAATGGAATTTACATCCTTATATATTCCATTCTCCTGTAGCCTGTCCATAAATATCTTTGATGCCAGGAGGTCATTATACAATAATCTGAATTCCTTTTCAATATCACCAATTTCTTTTAAAACATAATCAATATTCCCATTAACCATGTTTATTAAATTTGCACCGAAGAAAAATCTGTGCCTGAATGATACTGAAATGATCCTTGATACCCTCTCTATAATGTAAGAGACCTGCTTCTCTGGTACGGAAAAACCTGCAGACTCACATAATCCCTTAATGACATGCAGATTTGATCTTATCCTTTCAAGTTCTATTTCAATTATTCTTTCATTGTTTGAATCAGAATTTTCTATTTCCAGGGCATCCTCAACTGCAAGCAAAAAGCATACTGAATTTGATGCTGCATGGTATCCATTTACCCTCTCTATTTTTAAAAGTGCAGTGTATATATCATCATTAATAATTTTAATATCCCTCATCTTATAAGATGGATTAACATCAACATTTTTTATTATCTCGCCTGGGGTTTGAAGGGTAAATCCTATGGATTCCTCAAGGCCGCCAGCAGATGGTCCATATGCAAAATTTATCTCATCTGGATTTTTTTCATACATTCTGCTTTCTTCATCCATTACTGAAATAAAGCCCTCAGAGTATATACTGTAATTTTTATATTTTCCTATCAGCCTGCCAGATTTAATCCCATTTTTATAATATTTCATTTATTATCACCAGAAATACAATTCCAATAAAAATGGCAATAATACCTGAAATAAGGGGTATTATGGAGCCATTTGTTTCATTATACTTATAATCCCCCTTAAATATCATTTTTGAAACATTCAAATTAATGGAGACAAAGGCAATAAAAATTGAGATTAAAATAATTATGAACTGTGCATAGTAATGTATTGTAATCACCGAATAAAGTATAAGAAATTCTCCAAAAAACGTTCCATATGGCGGTGTCCCGGTAACAGCAAAGGATGATATTAAAAGGGATGAGGAAACGATCTTATTTTTCATAAACCCTGAGATATTATTAATATCCTTCGTCTCGGATATCTTCATAATTTCTCCGGTTGAATAAAATGCACCAGCCTTGCCAAAACTGTGGGCCAGTAAAAGAACAAGGGAGCCAACAAGCCCGGCATATGTACCTGTACCAATGCCAATTAATGCCATGTTCATATTCTCCATTGTTGAGTATGCGAACATTCTCTTGTAGTTGTGCTGGTAGGTTAAAAACAGCGCCGCAAATAAAACTGATACCGTGCCTGCCCACACGAATATTTCAGGCATGGGATATATCTCATATATTCTGTAAAGTACATAAAGTGCTGTTGGAAGTAAAACACCGGAAAACATGGCACTGACCGGGGCAGGTCCCTCACTGTGCGCATCCGGAAGCCATGTGTGCATTGGAAAAACCCCAACCTTGGTACCAAATCCAACAAGGGCTATGCCAACAGCAAGCCTTACAGGCAGATCACCAGTGCTGGACCGGTATATAATTGCGGTAACTTCCAGTGTATGGAATGAATAATATATGAGTATTACAGATATAAATGCAAATGTAACCCCTGCAGAAACTATAATTATGTAACGCCATGTGGCCTCAAGCGATGCATCATTTTTTTCTGTTATTATTAATAGTGCTGATGATATGGTTGTTGTTTCAATACCCACCCACATGAATCCATAATTATTAACCATAAGTGCAAATTCCATTGAGATGTAAAAAAAGTTCATCAAAAGGTAATAATTTTTTTCTGTAATTCCCCTATTCTCGATTCCCTCTATGTATTTTCTTGAATAAAGTAGTGACATTAAATATACTGATGAAACCATTAGAATAAATATAAAATTTATCCTTGTTATGAAGAAAAACCCTTTATAATTAAGGCTGAAATATAATGGTATTAGCATTATCATTTCCAGAATGGCCCCGGCAACAGATGCATTTTTAATGCTTTTATAAAAAGCGCTCGCTATAAGTGGAATTATAAGTATAATTAAAGGTACTATTATCATCCCCTCAACTCCTCCATTCTTTCATGTACATTTTTTTCAATGCTTATAACAGAGAATATTACAACAAGTATTAGCACATCCAGAAAAACACTGCTTTCTATTATTATTGGAACCGGCAGCAGAAATGTTCCAAGGATAATCAGTGAGTTTTCCTCCTCCACATAGCCAAGGATCTGTGCAATGGTTCTTCTTCTAGATGCAATTAAAAACAATCCCTGAAAGAATAATAGAAGTGGGAATAGTATTATGTTCTTTATAGGGAATATGATGGTTTTTATTTTTATAAAAGAAATTGAGTATACAATAAATATTGATGCTATTATGAATATGAGGTCAAGTATTAGCAGGTATGTTGTGCTTACCCTTGGCTCATACACATAGCTCAAACTCCTTGGTATTCTTTTTATTAAGAAATATGTAACCAGAAATACCCTTAAAATTATTACAAGAATGCCAAGTATTATAAATGTATAATTTTTTAGCATCATACCAAGCATGAAGGCTATAATTGCAATAATAAGCGATTGAAATGCCAGTGTTAAAACCATAGATCTAAGATACTTGTTGCCCTGAATGTAAAATCCGGTGATAACAAGTACAGCAGATATTAAATAAATAAGTGTATAAATTATGTTCATCCAATCACCTCTGTTAAAATCAGGAAAAGTATTGAGAAAATAAAGGCCACAGCAAGAAAGTCTACAACCTTAAACAGTCTTAGCTTGGCCATGGTTGTATCTATTATGAGCACAATAATTATAAGAAACAACCATTTTAAAAACATTACAGGTATGTTTAATAAGAAATCTGGAAATGTGTTTGTTATTCCCCACGGTATTAAAAACACATTTAACAGGACCGACCCAAGCAGATACTGTTTAATGTATGAAGACCATTTATTTACTGCAAGCAGCTTGCCACTGTATTCATAATCTATTCCAGAATCTATCATTCCCATTTCCTGGAGACCCTCACTCTGTGTGGGTATCCTTCCAGATTCATAAATGAAAATCATGAAAAACGCAAAAATGGCAAAGATATGAACAAGGCTAAGATTTGATAATGGATGGGATATCAGATAATTATTGGTTACATAGGGATTGTTTGTGCCCGTTATAAGTGCCACTGCAAAAAACACCGTTATAAGTGTCCCCTCACTAAAAAAATTAAATGATAAAATCCTTGATATTCCAAGGGATGAAAAATTGCTTCCCGAGTCCATGGTACCAGCAATTTTAACAAATGCCGCCACAGAAAACAGTATTGCACCAGCAAAAAAATCGCCCGATGCGGTAAATATAATGGGCCTTGACATAAATACGGGAATAATAAGTGCAATTAAAGAATATATTCCAAAGGCAATATAGGGTGCGACTATAAAAAGCCGTGTTGATTTAAAGCTTATTAATGTCTCCTTTTTAAGGAGCTTAAAGATATCATAATAAGGCTGAAATATGCTAGGTCCATGCCTTGATTCAATAATGGCCTTTAACCTCTCAAAGATACCTGCAAATAACGGGGAAGCAAGAATAACAAATAAATATTGAGATAATGTCTCCACAACCAGATGAATCATGGTATCACCAAGTAGACGTCATCAGCCCTCTGGCATTGTGGAGACGTCATTCCATACCGGTATATTATTTTTCATTATTTAAAATTTATTTTTAATTTGCTTACATATAATGACATTTATAATATTAAAATGGTCCTAATTTTTAAATAAATTTAAAAAAAGGAATTTAAAAAATATTCATAAAATTAACTGCTGTATTCAAAGTCCTTTTCCTCTATTGTCCCCTCCTCTTTAACATGTTTGGTAAGGTACATTACAAGTGTTATAAGGCCTACAACGAGCAGATTTATGCCAAGCCCTATAAGGCCTATGTAAACCTCAAAGAAGTATTTATAGAATGATACTGTTAGATTCATCTGTATAAGCATTATAACTGTTATTACTAGGCTTACGAACCATCCTATTCCAACAGACCACTTGTTTAATTTCCTTGTGTATAATGAAAGAAAGACCGCCGGTAATGTTTGAAGAACAAATGCACCGCCAAATGTCTGTAAGAATATTATCTGCCTTGATGCGGCCGGCACAAATGAGAATATCAGGGCACCAAGAATAACAACCACCACCATTATCCTTGTAACAACGGATTGCCTTGCGGATGAGGCCTTTGGATTTATGTATTCAAGATAAAGATTTCTTGTAATAAGGTTTGCGGATGCCAGTGCCATTATGGATGATGGCACTATGCTGCCTATCACAACCGCGGCAAATGCAAAGGATGAGAACCATGATGGGAACATATGTTCTATTAGATACGGAAATGCAAAGCTGCTTGCCGGTGCACCATGCTTACCGTCAAATGGCATTCCTAGAACGGCAACTGCGGCCACACCCAATAATGTGACAAATAGCAATAAAACGCTGTATAACGGTAAAAGGGATGAATTCTTTTTTATTGTGTTTGCATCCTTTGAACTTAAGGCCCCGGTAAATGCATGAGGATACAGGAATAGGGCAAGTGCAGATCCAAATGCCAGTGTAACGTAGCCGGCATCGAGTGCAGGGGATATATTAAGGTTTAATCCGGCTACCTTTGCATCCGAAAATATTGTGCCAAAGCCTCCGAGTTTTATTGGCACAACAATTATTATTGTAAGAACAGCAGCCCATATAAGAACATCCTTAACAATGGCTGTCAGTGCTGGACCCCTTAGGCCACTTATAAGTGTAAATCCTGCAACAAAGAGGAATGCCACTATAAGGCTTAACTCAACGGGAAGCTTCATTGAATCCAGTAATACCTCTATGCCAACTATCTGCAATGCTATATATGGCATTTCGGCAACAACACCTGTTAGTCCAACAAGAAGGGCAAGAAATCTTGATGAAAATCTATCCTTTACATAATCCCCTGCTGTTATGTATCCCTTATTTTTTGAAACCGCCCATAATTTTGGCATGAATATATAAACTAACGGATACACAAGAACAACATAGGGTACTGCAAACATGGCAAGCCCGCCGGCTGATGCCTCAAGGCCCGGTACCGCTATAAGTGTGTATGCAGTATATATATCACCACCTATAAGGAACCATACTATTACGGTACCAAACCTCCTGCCGGCCAGACCGTATTCAAGCTCATTCTCAAGGCTTGCAACCCTCTTCCAGAATACGGCAAGGAAACCCACAACAATGGCAAAACCTATAAGGCCGAAGAACAGGATATAATCGAGATCATTGTACATGCTTATCACCATTTTCCCTTCTTTCATTTAAATATACTATGCTTGTGAACAGCGCAGTTAGAAATATCCATAGCATCTGAAACCAGTAGAAGAAAGGAAACCCACCAAGAGAGGGGGAACTCCTGTTGTACAGTGTTATTCCAAAAAGCAATACTATAAAAGGTATTGCCAGTAGTATTATATTTATTACTTTCATTAGTAGGCTCATATATTATAAATATTTAAACTTTACCTAGCATTTATTATACGTAATCATTTTATTATTATTTTCTAAAAATTGCATAAAAAATTTTTTAAGATTTTTTATCAGTAATCATAATAATTTTATTAAGCCTTAACTAAATATTTATTTAATTCCATTTCATTAACATTATGTGTTTAATGAAGATGAGGTTGTTGAAAAAATTAAAACGTTCTTAAAGAGCAGGCTTAATGGTAAAATCGCGGTGCTTGGAGTCAGCTCTGGAATAGATAGCTCCCTGGTTTTAAAATTACTTTCGGTTTCAATAAATACAAATAAAATTAAGGCAATTTTTATGCCTGATAGATTTACCAGGGAATCAGATTATGATGATATAAAGGCACTTGAAGATAATACCGGTATAAGGATAGAAACCATTAATATAGAGCCTGTATTTTCTTCATTTATTTCAATTTTGGGACATACCGATAAAAAAATTGAGGGAAATTTAAGGTCAAGAATCAGGGCCACCATACTGTATTATTTTGCAAATCAGTATAACGGCCTTGTAATAGGAACAACAAATCGTACCGAGTATCTTCTTGGATATTATACAAAATTTGGTGATGGTGCATGTGATATTGAACCCATTGAATTCCTTTATAAAACAGATGTAAGAAAAATATCAAAATATCTTGGCATACCAGATTCTATAATAAACAAAAAGCCCTCAGCAGGTCTCTGGGAAAACCAGTATGATGAGGATGAGCTCTCAATGCCGTATCATAGGGTTGATCAGATCTTAATTGATATATTTGATAAAAATATTCGAAAGGATACTGACGATTATAAAAAAATTATTGGCATATACAACAATTCCGAGCATAAAAGGAGAATGCCAGAAACACTGAACTAAAATGTTTATATCGACAATTACATATGAATACTACGAGATAAGTTTTATTTTAATAATAGCAGCGTTTTCCATACCAATATCGAGGAAGGCATCAACTGTATACATACCGGTTCTCATTGTATTTGGCCTGATTTTTGGGCCGGTTCTCGGATTAATATCACATGGCTTTGCCATCTATTTATTATCATCATTTGGAACTGTTGGAATCGGCCTGCTTGGTCTTGTAATTATCCTTTATTATGAATCACATAATATAAATCCAAGAATTTTAAGGAGATACCTTTATAAAATTGCCTCCCTAGATACTATAGGTATGGTTATTACTGCAGTGGGTGCTGGGATATTCTTCTCAATTTTAACAGGTGCACCTTTTATAATCGGATTTTTATTTGGTGCAATCATTTCCCCAACAGACCCCGCATCACTGATACCGACCTTCAAAAAAATAAAAATTAGGGATGATGTATCTGGAACTTTAATAGGAGAAAGCCTTTTTAATGATCCGCTTGGCATAATACTTTTAACAATAGGGATCGCCCTTACAGCACCAAGCGTATCATATTCCATGCTTTTTACATTTCTTTATAATCATACAGGAATTATATTTGGCTCAATCTCATTTCTTATGCTGGAAATAGCCGTACCATCCGCCATAGGAATAGGACTTGGATTTATTATAATATACTTAAACAGGTATTTTAATTTTGAAAACCTGCTGGTTGCACTTACACTGGGTATTGTCCTATTTGAATTTACATCACTCCAGGCAATAAGCATAACACCATTTCCAGCCATAATAGCAACAGGTGCAATAGTTGGTAACTATTCCGATAAAAGCATATTCTGGAATCGTGAGACAAGCTTTAATGAAAATTTATCATTTATGGCACAGTCAGTTATTTTTATCCTCCTTGGAAGTATTCTGACACGTGTGCAGCTTATTAATTATATATTCTTTGGGTTTATAATATCCTTACTTGTTATATTCGTTATCAGGCCACTTGCGGTGTTTGCATCCCTAAGCATTTTTGATTTTAGCAAGAATATAATAAAATTTGATACCAGAAGCAAAATATTTATGTCACTGGTAGGACCGCGGGGGGTTGTTCCTGTTGTGCTTTCAACCGTACCATTTGTCATAGGCTCACAGGACCATATAAAAATATTGATACAGTACGGTGCAATTATATATGCATCAGTCTCATTTGTTGTTTTAATATCAATAATACTCCAGACCATCTATGTCCCATATATTGGAAGGATTCTATTTGGTGATGATAAGGGTGATGAGGTATCATAAAATTTATACGCCATTCTGTAATAACCATGTAGGGCCGATAGATCAGCGGTAGATCGCTTCCTTGGCATGGAAGAGGGCAGGGGTTCAAATCCCCTTCGGTCCATTATATAAAAATTAAAAATTCCAAAATAAATTTTAAAAATCAAAACAAACAGGAAACTAAAATTTTAAAACAATTAATACGTGATAAATATACTGCTGAAACATTTCTAAATAATTAATTATAAAAATACCTGAATTAATTAAATTTATACATAATTTGTAAAAAGTTTTTAAATAATATGATTTATTTAAAAAAAGTATGAACACAAAAACAATTGATGTATTAAGATGGCTTGCAATACTGGGCTCATCCATATGGGCAGGAATTCACATGACACTGCTTGGTATAAAATTACCATACATAGTAAAGGTATTTTTTGGATTTGTAATTGCAATATCCATAGTATCCGCAATGATATACGTTAGTGATAAAAAGAGTTTTTATCTTCCTGTTTTTATTTTTTATATTCTTGATACAGCCTTATTGCTTGAATCAAGAATAACCATTGCTCCGGTATTTGGAAAAAGATTACCATGGACTGCATCTGCCCTGGACAGTATAATTTTGGATGTTATACTGATTATATTATCCGGCATCATATATTTTATTGGAAGAAAATCCAATTAATCCCTTATTTTTATTGTACTATGGCCTAAAACTTTAACTTATATAATCAAAACCTTAATTATATTTTTAAGTTTAGGTTAATTAAACATTATACAGGTGCAAACATTTTGGTCACAGGTCGTTAAGGTCTACCCAGAGGTATACCCATTTATCAAATTCGGAGGCGGCAAAGGATATGAAATCAAAGCTTAAGGAGCTTTTTCAGGCAAAAATAGGTTTAAATAAAAAGGCTCAAAAAATACATGAACCTGCACATATACTTAATGGGGCTGGCCGGGTTTGAACCGACGACCACCTGGTTATGAGCCAGGCGCTCTACCTAGCTGAGCTACAACCCCTTCCAAGCATTATTACTTTTTCACTTTTAAATCTTTTTAATGAGCGCCGTCAGTCGGGTTTGAACCGACGACCGCTCGGTTAACAGCCGAGTGCTCTACCTACTGAGCTATGGCGGCACTGTTATTAGTAATTACATTCTTATTTTTAAGATTTTCCGTTTTTAAATATTAATAAAATTAAAATTCAAATCTTAATTTACCATCCTCATTTATATTAACTCCATTTATTTTATTTATAACTAATTTGATTCTGTATTTATCCTCCATTATGGAATGTTTTTCAAATAATTTAGCCGCATCATTTGTAAAAAACAATCCATCATTTGGGCCGCATCCTGAGGGTTTTAGATACATCCTCATTTTTATATTGGAGAGTTCTTTAAGATCCTCTGTATTTAAATAATCCTTAATGGCATATACAGAAATTATCTCAACATCCATTTCTGAATCATTTTTAATGCCAAGTTTTGATGATAGATATAATGATCTGATGGGTATATAAAATCTTGATGCATCATCATAGGCAGGTCTTAAAAATTTTTCAGACTTGATAATCGAATCCACTTCTATCATTGTATGCATAATTTCATAATTATAAATAAAAATAATCATATTGAAAATAAAATTTACCAGATTATTATTTTTTCATGTTTTCTATTTTCTTTATTGTATCCATTAAAAACCATTTCAAAATCTGGATGATTCCATACCGGTATCTCCCCCCTAAATCTGGCCGGGGCATGTGGATCTATTGTAATAAGCCTTTTTATCTCATTTTCCCTTATCTTCCCGCGCCATACCTGTGACCACGCAATGAAAAATCTCTGCTCAGGTGTAAATCCATCTATATTTTTCCTTAATTCAGGATGTTTTCCCAGATGTTTTTTCAATGCTGCATAGGCTATTGTTACGCCGCCTATATCCGCAATATTCTCCCCAAGCGTGAGCCTGCCATTAACCTTTAGTCCGGGAAGTATTTCCAGTGAACCATAAAGTTCTGCAATTTTATTTGCAATATTATTAAAGGCATCCTCATCCTCCCTTGTCCACCAGTCTGTTAAATTTCCATTTTCATCAAAATGACGCCCCTCATCATCATAACCATGCGTTATTTCATGTGCTATTATGCCGCCTATGCCACCATAATTCACCGGGTCATCCATATCAGGATCAAAAAATGGTGGCTGAAGAATTCCAGCAGGAAACACAATTTCATTTGCAAGCGGGTTAAAATATGCATTTACTGTGGGGGGCGTCATCTCCCACTCGGTATGGTCAACAGCCTTTCCTGATCTATTAATCTGCCTGTTTATTTCAAAAATTTCTGATCTGAATACATTTCCAAAATAATCATCCGGTCTGATTAAAAGACCCTTATAATCCCTGAATTTTTCTGGATAACCTATTTTTGTTGTAAACCTTGAGAATTTATTAAGCGCCCTTGATTTTGTTTCATCACCCATCCATTTTACATTTTTTAATCTCTCACTAAATGCATCCTTTATGTCATTAACCATTATTTCCATTTTTTTCCTTGCATTCTCACCAAAATATTTTTCTACATAAAGTTTACCAAGGGCCTCACCAATGGATGCATCAATAACCTTCACAGCAATCTTCCACCTATCCTCCTGCTTTTCCTGCCCCAAAAGAATCTGCTTATAGAATCTAAAATTTTCATCCCGTACCTCCCTGTGCAGGAACGGTGCAGACTGATTCAGAACGTTCCATATCATGTAATGCCTTATTTTTTTTATGTCAAAATTTTCAATTATTTGCGATACACGCTCAAAGAATTCGGGCTGGCCTATTATAACATAGTCTGATGGCATATTTATGAACCTGAGAAAGCGCAAAAGATTTAACCCGGTAAATTTATTTTTTAAATCTTCTAATTCCATTTTATTGTAGTTTTTTTCAGGATCTCTTAGCTCCTCCCTGGGCCTGCTGGCCCCTGCAAGCTCCATTTCAATTACAAGCACATCATTTACCGCCATTTCAGGATTTTCAAGCCCATAATAGCCAAAAATATTTTTTACATATTTTTTGTATTCATTCAGAATTCCTTTAAAATTAGAATTAAGGTAATACTCACGATCAGGAAGTGATAATCCTGACTGTCCCATGTAAAATCCATATATATTACTATTTTTTGCATCTGGTTCTGTTCCAATAGCAAAAAATAAGGAAAAACCCTGCATTAAAAGGTTTGCCATAAGATCAGGAATTTTGCTCCTGTCATTAAGTTCCTGTATTTCACTGATTATTTTTTCAACAGGCTGGAATTTTATTTTATCTATTAGGTCAGTATTCATTGCAGATTTATAGAAATCACCAACAATTTTTTCCTCATAATTTGGGTCTTTTTTTGTAGATGCCTCCTCACATATTTTTCCAAGCAATTTTTGATTCCTATCATACAGAATAGAAAATGCCTCATACCTTACCTTGTCTGGGGGTATTTCATACCTTTCAAGCCATTTCCCGTTGGCAAATGTATAAAAATCCTTAAAAGGATCAATGCTTTTATCCATGTATTCCACAGAAAATTTTAATTCCTTTTCCAGATCATCCATTATTTCTAATATCAGTATTTTATTTAAAAATTTTGAGCATATTAATTATTTAATAAATTATCCCTCCAGTATTTTGAATCAAAGCGGTCATCGCACAGATATATATTTGCCACATCATCTGGAGATCTCGTTGACCGTCCAGCTGCCTGTTTTATTTTTATAAGTGCATACTCATAATAAAGTATGCTGTATATATTTTCACCGCTGAGTGTTTTTTCAAGATATTTTATCTTATTTTTCCTGTAATCATCAAGTGGCATCAATGGCAGGCCTGCTATAATAACATCACTTATCAGGCTTCTGTTATTCTTTGTTATCTGTATGCCCTCAAGAAGCCTGCCGCCATGAACTGAAAAAATAATTAATTTATCAGATAGAGCCTTTTTAATTATTAATGAGTATGTTAATTTTTTATTTTCAAAGACAGAAAAAGGCCTTAATTCATCAGGTAGGTAATCTGCAATTCCAGGAATTCTCTTATCATGGTCTCCATAAAGTATTTTATATGATGGTACAGCAACAAGAACAGAATTTATTGAGTTACTGTATGTTTTTATGATAAATTCCATATATTTTTTTAAAATATCTGACCAGATCTCAGTATTATCCCGGTATCTGCCAAGTGTTGAAAAACCCTTTACGATACTATATTTTTTAACACCACCAGTATTGTAAAATATATCATTTACCCTTATATACAGCATATTCTCAAAATTCCAGATCTTTGAAATATGGTCAGCGGATGGCATGGTTCCGGACATGAATAACACGGGCTTATTTTTCAAAAATTTAAGATATTCTGATGTATTATAGTACATAATCCTCAGTCTTTTATATGGATCGCCCCTCTCTGGATAAAATTTTTGTGAGTATATATCACCATTTTCAAGCCTCTGTGCATCATAAAGAAAGTTATAAACAGTCTCCAGGTAATTCCTCCTTCTTTCCTTTATGGGTCTGTTATCATTAATTGCCTGAAATTTTTCAGAAAAAATTTGGATATAATTAATATCACCGAGCCTTGATTTCACATCATCTGAAAACCTGAAAAGTTTTAAATCATCACCCGATTTTGTGCCCTCAATATCCTTTTCAAGTTTCTCCAGGAGCAGATTTGCGCCTATTCTTTCATGGCATTTATATTCCTCAAGGGGAAAGGTATCCACAAGTTCATTAATCGAACCATTCACTGTTTTTTCTGATATTGATCTTCCAAAGTTTTCAATGACCGAATCTATGTTGTGTGCCTCATCGAAAATAATATAGTAATCGTTTATATCCATGGATTCCTCACCCTCTGTCCCATGAAATATATTAAATCTGATTGATGGATTTAAAAGGTAATTGTATGTCATTGCCACAACAGTTGCATTTTTCATTGAGGACCTTACAGAATAATACGGGCAGTATGCGGTTATATTGCCATTGCCAGTCTGGATTAGATTTCCCTTTGAATCCCTTTTAATTAAATTATTATTTATGTCATTACGGATGTTTTCAATGGATAATGATATTATTTTGTTATAATAATCATCCGGTGGCATTTTAATATGCATATCAATATCCATAATTTTATCCTTTAAAATACATCCCTTGCAGACGTTTTTTTGTGATTCCTCATCAGAATCATACCATCTCTCCTTTAACGGACAAAGTGTGCTTTTTCCATAAAGGTATATTACCGGTAGGTCAAAATATTTAATATTATCCTCATAAAGCCTGGTGAATTCATTATGTGTCCTTGTTACATAAATGAGCTTTTTGCCTGACATGAATGATAAATATAAAATAAAGCTGGTTTTGCCGGAACCTGTTGGGGCCTCAAGGGCTATAACATTTCTGTCCTCAAGATTTTTTTCAACCGTGCCAAATAAATGGCCCTGCCATTCCCTTGGATGAAAAGGTTCCATGTTATTATTATGATAAAATAGTATTTAACAATTGATTAATATAATCTCGTTGTCTCAAGATTTTTCATGGAAATGGTTTCAACACCAAATTTTGCATGGATTAGACGTGCAAATTCATAGCACTTGTCACCATCCCCATGGTTTACCAGTATTCTCTGCGGTCTTGGCTGCATGGTTCCTATAAAGTTTATTAGCTGTTTTTTTGTTGAATGCCCTGAGAATCCCTCAGCATTTTCCACATTCATCTTTATATCAAATTTGGTTGATTTGCCATTCTCTGAAAGTGTTACTGATGATGCACCATTCTGTATGCGCCTGCCAAGCGTTCCATCGGCCTGGTATCCAACAAATGCGAGCGTGTTATTTTCTGATGAAACAAGTGCCTTAAAATATTCCAGAACCGGGCCACCGTTCATCATGCCCGCTGTTGCCAGTATTACCTTGCTATCTGGATCATCTATTATATCATCACGCTGTTTTTTTGTATCAACGCTATGGAATATTGGGCTTAAAAATGGATTGGCACGCTTTACCATTATCTGTTCCCTTAGCTCCCTGTTGAGATATTCAGGGTATGCGGCATGAATTGCGGTCGCCTCCATAATCATACCATCCAGGTAAACCCTGGTATTTTCAGGTATCAGCTTGTTTCTGTATGCGTCCTCAAGAACAAGCATTACCTCCTGGCTCCTGCCCACAGCAAAAACCGGTATAAGTACAGTGCCATGTTTGTCAAAGGTGCGGTTTACAACATCAACAAGTGTATTGTACGCCTCCACCCTTGTATATGAATAATCATCACGGCCAGCATACGTTGATTCTATCATTAAAGTTTCTGCCCTTGGGAATCTGTTAACTGCAGGATTAAACAACCATGTCTTCTCATATTTTTGATCACCACTTAAAACTATATTATATAAGCCCTCGCCTATGTGAAGATGCACTGCAGCAGATCCAAGTATGTGGCCTGCATTATAAAGTGTTAATCTTATATCCGGCGTTATATCTGCCGTTTCGTTGTATTTCAATGTGATTGTTCTTTTCAATTCCTCCCTTATGTGCTTTGATTCATATGAGATTTTATGCCCCTCTGAATGCGCAACCTTAACATAGTCATTCTGAAGAAGGGCGGCCAGATCCCTGGTTGGTGCAGTTGTGTAAACCGGCCCCTCATAGCCGTATTTGTATAACAGCGGTACAAGACCTGAATGGTCAAGATGTGCATGTGTTAAAACAACAGCATCAAGTGATGTAAATGGTTGTATTTCAGGGACATATAAATATGGTGCCTCCTCCCATGGCTGTTCAGGATCATTAACATTTATCATGCCACAATCAACAAGAACCTTTGAATTGTTTGTTGATATAAGTGTGGCACTTCTGCCAACCTCACGGTGGCCGCCAAGTGCCGTTATCCTTATCCATGTTTCACCCGGCATTAATGGCGTTGTAAGCTTAACCCCAAGATTATGCAAGAATTCCTTTCTTTCCTTTTTTACATCCCTCAGGTATTCCCTGACCTCCTTTACAGTTCTTGAATACATGGGCGGGGCCCTTACTATTCTTGGAGACCAGTTTGTCTGTGATTTTATTTCCTTTATTATATCCGAGTTTGTTACTATTGAGGGCTCGTCAAGCTCTATGACGGCCTCTCCAGTATCCGGCTCAAAATAAAGATCCTGAAACCCTGCATCCTTCGGAATTAATTCCTGTATTTTTTTTGATGCGGAATCCTCGTCAAGCATAATGCTTGGATCAGGCCTTATTGCTATTCTTCTTCTTAGTTCCTGCGCGATCTGCCTTGCAAGGTCATCCCTTTTTGAGAATAATTCCTCATCCTTTGTGTAGACTATTATTGTTGAACCCTCATAGTCTATCTCTGTAATCTTATTTCCGGGATAAAGCCTGTCAAATATATTTTTAGCTTCGCTTAGATAATCACGAAAAGACATTTATAACACCTTAAAATTAATAAAAAATTTATAAAATTAATTTAAGTTTCTTTATCCTGGATAAAATCTCATCCTGGGATAAATAGTAGAAACCCTTTTTAGGATCGACAACACCAACCTGTATCATATTTCCTGATGCTGAATCCCTCTGTTTGGATACACTTATTGATTTTATTACAAGATCAATGGCATCATCAAGCTTTAAATCTGGGGAATATTCAGCCTCAAGAACACCGTAAACATACGGAGAACCAGAGCCGGTGCTTGCGTAAATATCCTCAACCGCACCACCGGCAGCATCTATTGAATATATGTGTGGCTTTTTATCATAACCGCCTATTAAAAGCTGTACCATGTAAGGATAAAACTTACTTTGATTTAACATATTTGAAAGCAATGTGGCCGCAGCGTCCAGTGGCATGTTAATCTTTCTCTGAACCCTGTAGAGCTCCATCTCTGCCCTCATGTATCTAACAAGCACCTGGGCATCTCCAACAAGGCCCGCTATGGTCATCCCTGCATAGGTGTCAATCTGGTAAAGCTTCTGAGCGTTCTTATTTGAAATGAAGGTTCCCATGGTCGCCCTGCTATCGGTACCCAAAATAACGTAATCGCCGGCAGTTATGCCGACTGTTGTTGTTCCAGTTTTCAATACATCCATATTATAATCCCTCTCTGACATAATTAATCCATCCAAGATAATTATTAATTGTAAATAACAAATAGTATATTTAAATTTTCTATGGGATGCAATTGACCATATATTTATATATCATTCGGCCTCCCTGCTTAAAACATCAGATATATGCTTTAATATTTCACGTTCAAGTATGGTCCCTATAAATTTCCCCCTCTCATCAACCACGGCAACTATTGGCGGGTCAGTTTCCCTAAAAATCTTAATAAGATCTGTTGCCGGTGCATTGCACCTGACCTTTATGGCCGGAACAATTCTCCCCTGCGAGACCGTATATGTTCTAAGTTTGTTCTCTCCAAGTGTTACCATGTCACTTAATAAAAGTTCACCAACAACACGGTTATTTGAATTTGTAACTATAACCGCCCTGGAATTAAGGTCCGTGCATATTTTAAATGCAAGGCTTATGGGATTTTTTACATTTACAGAAACTGTTTGAAGTGTCTTGGCAATATCACACGCCTTTAAATTTTTGAATTCTGAATTAACAATTTCCCAGACATATCTTGATTTTTTCACCGGTATAACAGGCGCATTGATGTTAAATAATAATGGCACCATTAATGTTAATAAAGTTATTGCTATCATAATTATTGAATAATCATAGCGGCCAACAAGTGAGAGTGTTAAAGCAACAACAAGAAGGGCCGCATCAACACCGCCGTTAACAGAAGTGCCAAGCGCATTTTTCCATGGCTGCACTTTTATAATTTTTGATGTTACAAATCCTGCAATGGGTTTTATTAAAAGTGCTATTGCAAAGATTAAGAGTCCAAGTATAATGAGGGCAGGTGTAATTTTAACAAAGTACAGACCTAGGCCGATAAAGAATAACGGCTCGAACAGCCCGTATGTTACTGTGGATATCTTCTCTGCTATAATGGGCCTATCATTTATAAAATCCCTTAAAATGATTCCAATAAAGAGGGCGACTATGGCGGAATTAAATCCGTAAAGTTCACCTATAAAGCCAAGTATAAATATAAATCCTATTATTATGGCTATTGTAGTTTCGTGTGCCTTTGAATTTGCATCCATTTTTTCAAGCAATCTTATTAAAATGTATTTGCTAAAAAGTATTATTACAACAATTGAGGCTATCAGTTCAAGTGATGTTAATAGTACATTTATGAATGTTATTGGCTTATTGTGAAAATCTGAAATAAAGGAAAATAATATAACTGCAGAAATTTCTATTGTTACGACCTCCTGAAAAATCTTATTTCCCTCCTCAGTTTTATTTAGCCCTGTGTCACTTAAAAGCCTTGTGAGCGGACCAGCACTGCTCATTCCTGTAACTATCCCTGTTACTATGGCGATTAAAAGGCTGTGAAGTATTAAAAATACAAAATAAGAAATTAACGAAAATGGAATAAAAAATTCAATTACACCTAATATAATATTTTTATAATTCATTAACTTTTTAGTATCAACGTTCTTAAATTCCAGTGCACCACCTGAAAACAAAAGAAAATTTATACCAATGGATATAAATAGGGATATATTGGGCAGTACATTTATGAGTCCAAGCACACCAGGACCTATTATTATTCCAAATACTATAGCCGCCACATATGGAACAAGTTTAAGTCTTTCAAATATCTCCTCACCAAGTTTTGCAAGCAGTAAAAGTGTTCCAAGAAACATTAATGCAAGTACTGAATCTGAAATGCCGTACATTAACCATCCAATGAGGCAATTATATTTAATGTTTATGTTACTTTAAGCATATTTTATTAGCATAATAACCAAAAATGATTTATTATTTAGAAAGCAATCAAATCATTAAGCTATAAGTCCCGGCTTCCGGATTCGAACCAGAGACCTATGGATGTCTGCGATCTGCAGTATTCACTCTACAGTCCATCGCTCTACCAACTGAGCTAAGCCGGGTTATAACATAATATATACAAAGAATATAAATTTTAAGTTTATGCATGTTTTATTCTTTTGATTGATTTAATTATATTTTAATTTTTAAACTGGAAATTATTCAGGCATATGATATTATGCTAATTCTTATTTTTGGTTGCCTTACCAATTTCATTTAATCAAATTCACACATGCATATTGAAAATCAAAACTAATTATAAAAATAAAAAGTTTAATAATAATATTACGAATATATTATTCATGGAATTTTCTGAGGTTACATCAACATTTAGTGAAATGGAAAATACAACAAAAAGGCTTGAACTCACAAGAATACTTGCCAACCTTTTAAAAAAGGCAAATAATGATCTTAAGTTCATTGTGTATCTTGTTCAGGGTAAACTTGCACCGGATTTTGAGGGAATTGAATTTGGCATGTCTGATAAGCTTATAATAAAATCATTATCCTCTGTATCAGGCCTCTCAGATGAGGAGGTAAATAAAATATTTTACAAAACCGGTGATCTGGGTACAACTGCAATGGAAATTAGTAAAAACATATCACAGAAATCATTATTTAATGAGGATTTAACCGTGAATTATGTTTACTCAAAGTTAATGGAAATAGCAAAATTTTCAGGTCATGGTAGCATAAAAACCAAGATGGATTCATATATGGATTTATTAATGAATTCAAAACCTGATGATATAAAATATATAACCAGAATAATTACAGGCAAGCTCAGGCTGGGTGTTGCCGATTCAACCATTCTTGATTCGCTTGTATCCGCATTTAGTGATAAAAAATATGCAGATATAATAGAAAATGCATACAATTTCCATCCGGATATTGGATACATTGCAGAATTGCTTCAGTCCGGAAATATAGACGCAATAAAAAATATGGGGCCAGAACCATTAATACCGTTTAAGGTAATGCTTGCTGAGAGATTAAAATCACTTGCTGATATTAAGGATAAAATGGGTGGAAGGGCAGCATATGAATATAAATATGATGGCCTAAGAACAGAGCTGCACCAGAAGGGCAGTGAGGTAAAGATATTTTCCAGGGGTCTTGAGGAAACAACACAAAATTTCCCTGATATTGTTAAAAATTTTAAGGATTCATTTCATTTTGAGTCCTGTATACTGGATGGAGAATCCGTTCCATATAACCCTGATACAGGAGAATTAATGCCGTTCCAGATTGTCTCACAGAGGCGCGGAAGAAAATATGATTTAACAGAAAAAACATCAGAGATACCAATAGTAATGTTTATTTTTGATATACTTTATTTAAATGGCAAATCGCTTATTAATCTGCCATACCCTGAGAGAAGGAAAATACTTGAGGAAAACGTTAAGGAAAATGAGTATTTTAAACTTGCAACAAGAATCGAAAGTGACGATGAAAATGAAATTATGAAATTCTTTGAGAAAAGTATTGAGGATGGCTGTGAGGGAATAGTCTCAAAGAACATTTCAGAGGATTCGGTTTACCGCGCCGGAGCCAGGGGATGGCTATGGATTAAATTTAAAAGGGATTACCAGCAGGAAATATCAGATTCATTTGACCTTGTTGTTGTCGGTGCCTTTAATGGTCATGGGAGGCGTAAGGGAACCTATGGCGCCTTATTACTTGCATGCTATAATGAAAAGAAGGACTCATTTGAAACATTCACAAAACTTGGATCAGGATTTACAGATGAGATGCTATCTGAACTCCCCGGGATTTTTAAAAGCTTAATAGTGGATAAAAAGCCCGCAAGGCTTGATAGCACCATGATTCCCGATTACTGGATTTATCCATCAAAGGTGGTGGAGGTAAAGGGTGCAGAAATTACAGTAAGTCCTGTTCATACATGTGCATATAATATAATTGAAAAAGGCTCTGGTCTTGCTTTAAGATTTCCGAGGCTAATAAAATTCAGGGATGATAAAAATCCTGAGGATGCCACAACAACTGAGGAAATTATTGAAATGTATAAAATGCAGAAAAAAACTATAAATACAAAAGAAAAGGAGGATTAATCCTCCTCTTCATTATTTCTATCGAACCCGCCTGATCTTCTGTTATTGTTGTATCTCCTGTTGCCTCCATTGTTCCTGTATCTGTTATTATTTCCATAGTTGTTATACTGGTTTTCGTACTCCTTTTCACTCATATCAAGTTCTTCACTGGGTTCTATATCTTCATCACTTTCTGAAAGTGTACCATATTTACCGACATTAAGTCTCATATGGCCCCTTAAAAGTGATATATAGCCGTTATCTATCTTAAGAACCTCACCATCCCTTATGTCTTTGGGCTGGTCGTCCCATAGTGTCAGGGTTATCTTCCCTGTATCGTCGGCTATGACAACCTCAGTCACTGATTTGTCATCACCAAATCTGGTTTTTATCTCTTTTGGCTCTCCTAATACAATCACCTTTCCAACAACGTTAACACGTCTTGAGGAAGGTGTCAAATCCTTAATTTTGGTTACTTCTTCCATACTATTACTTCCTTAATCCTTTCGGATAAAGACTAATATTTAACTCTTATTTAAACATATTCTTTTTATATATGCTTATGTTTTTTTCCATTAAATCTGTCATTTCTTTAAGATTTTCATTTTTTGTCAATGCATTAAGCACACCCATTTGATCCTCTATCGGATGATTCTGTCCAAGTTTAAATGCGCATTCTATTTTATCAGGGATTAAATAAAATCCCTTAATCTGCCTTAGCATTGGAAAGTATGGCTTTTCGCTTAAATTATCTGGAATAGGAGAATCTGGTTCAAAAAACTTTATAAGTTTTTTAATTTTTTCTGTGTTTTCATTAAAATCAGTAAATTTTAATGTACCATGAACATGAACAGTCATGTAATCCCATGTAGGTACCGATTTATATTTATAATAGGCTGGAGATATATAAGCATCAGGTCCCTGAAAAATAGCAAGTCCTCTCATATTGGTGGAATTTTCAATAATCATATTGCCTTCTGCAAGATGTCCCCAGAGTTTAAAATTTTCTTTGTATTCATCAACAAGAAATGGTATATGAACTGCATCAACATCATCTGAAGAAATTACTGCAAGTATTCCAAAACTATGTTTTTTGATGAAATCTATAATAATTTTCCTATCGGTTATTCTGAAATATTCGGGTATATACATAAAATTTAAATTGATCCTTATATATTAAGTTATTCTATATCCAAATATCATAAATTATTATAAAGTTAAAATATGTTTAAGCAATATAATAAAGCCCGTGTGGGGTAATTTGGATATCCTAAAGGCCTGCGGAGCCTTAGATTCGGGTTCAAATCCCGGCGCGGGCGTTTTTATAATTGTTTAAATCACTGTAATGCATGAATATAAACATAATACATAAAAAATCTAAGTATTAAAAATTCAATAGAATCGAAATTCCTGTATTCTTAAATAAAGGAAATGAAAATAAACCACGTGGTTTTTATTTATTTAACAACTTTTATTAGATTCTTATAAATGACTTTCTTAAAACTTAAGGCGATTAGGCATGTTGACCATGAAATTATCAAACCGATTGCAACGCCCCTAAAATATATATTGCCAGTAATAATTGAAATAAAAAGAAATATGATACTTAAAATAAAAAACAGTATTATAAGGGAGGTCAGGAGATGCTTTTCCAGAATATTTAGTCTCCATTCTGATAATCCCTGAATTTTTTTGGCCATAAAATTTTATTCATATTGAATATAAAAATATTTGTTTTCCCAATATTTCCCTTCTTTAAGTTTTATTAATATGCACATAGAAATCTTAAGGCTTTTATATTAGTGATATATAAGATAGTATGAGTGAAGCTATAAGTCCAGGTCTTGAAAACGTTAATATAAAATATACTGAATTAACTTATATAGACGGTATTAATGGAATAATGAGATACCGTGGCTATGATGTAAATGAACTTGCAGCCAGATCATCATTTGAGGAGGTTTCATATTTAATGCTCTTTGGAAAACTGCCAAATTATGATCAGCTCAATGAATTTAAAAATCATGTGCTTTCAAATATGGTGCTTCCCGATTATGTTTTAAGCACAATGAAAAGCCTGCCAAAGAAATCAGATGCACTGGCAATAATGCAAACGGCCTTTTCTGCGCTTTCATCGAATGAAAACAATTACCAGTGGAATAAGGAAAATGATAAAAAAACGTCAATGGCAATTCTTGGCCAGGCATTATCAATTGTGGCAAATACATATAGAATTAAGGAGGGCCTTGATACAGTTACACCTGAGGCCCATGGCAGCTATGCAGAATCATTTTTAAATGCCTGTTTTGGTGAATCTGATAAAGAAAAGGTAAGGGCCATGGATGCTGCACTAATTCTTTATATGGATCATGAGATTCCAGCATCAACCACGGCAGCCCTTGTTACTGCATCAACTTTATCTGATATGTATTCATCAATAACCTCGGCAATAACCGCATTAAGGGGCCCACTGCATGGAGGTGCAGCAGAATCTGCCTTTAAGCAATTTCTTGAGATTAAAACACCAGATAATGTTGATTCATGGTTTCAAAAAAATATCATAGAACCAAGGAAAAGGCTTGTTGGTTTTGGTCACAGGGTTTACAGGACATTTGATCCAAGATTGAAAACATTTAAGGAATATGCCAGATCACTTGCCAGAACACAGGAACAGAAAAATTTGCTCGAAATAGCTACAAAACTTGAAAATCTTGGGGTTAAAAATTTCGGTGGAAAGGGAATATATACAAATACAGATTTTTATTCTGGCCTAGTTTTTAATGAACTTGGGTTTCCATTATATATGTTTACATCACTTTTCGGCCTTTCAAGGATATCGGGAATACTGGCACACATAATAGAATATGTGGAAACTCAGGAAAGACTGATAAGACCAAGGGCAATTTATAATGGTCCGGGAAGTATGGAATACATAGAAATAGAAAAAAGATAATTTTTATTTTATTTTTTGTTCCAGGTCCTCCACATATCCAAAATCCAGAAGGCCAAATTCCTCTGTTATGCCATAGGCCCTAAACCTTTTTGAAACGCTTTTTAGCACAGGTGTAAAATGTTCCTCACTTAATAATGATTCTGAAACATCGGTACCTGAGGAAAAAAAGCTCATTGCGGGCGTAATCAAAATTCTGTAATCAAAATTAAAAACAAACGCCGGTATTTTAAATATGCCACCAACCTCATCCCTGAGAACAACGGCAGGATGCTCATGGCCAAGTATGGTTATTTTTCTTGTTGACATATCCCTGTCCCCATGATATATGTAATAATTATCATCCTCATAGAAATCGATTATCTCCATATTATTATGTTTTAATATATTTGTAAGGTAATTATCATGATTTCCCCTTATAAAAATAAGTTTGGCCTGATCCTTATACCGTTCAATAAAATGATTTACATCATCCCATTCCTGCGGTAAATTCCTTGAAAATTCCTGTTTAAAGTCCCCGTTTATAATAATTTTATTTGGTGAGTACCTATCTATTATGGCATCCATTGTCCTTTCTATATGCTCCCTCTGTAATTTTGGTAAGAACAATCCATGAAGGTTCATCTCATCCTCGAATCCAAGATGAAGGTCAGAAACCACAACAGCTGATATATCCTTCAAATAAACACAGTATAAATCGGATATAAAAACATTCTTTAATATTTGTATTTCCTTCACAAACTACATTAACAAATTATTTATTATAATTTTTACTATCTGATAATTAATCCTGTAATCAATTTATAAAAACATTGTGCAATAGAAAAGATTTTAAATTAATATGGCATTAATTAGTTATGGAAGCTAATTCAGAGTACATAATGAAAACCGCAGATATGCTTAAAATACTGGGCCTGTCATCGTATGAGGCACAGGCATTTGCGGCCCTTGTATATCATGGTGTTGCCAATGCAGATACAATAGCGGATACTGCAGGAATACCACGAACATCAGCATACAAGGTTATGGAATCTCTTGTGGAAAAGGGCTTTGCAAAGGAAACGGAGGGCAGGCCGAGGATGTTCAAGCCCGAGGAAATGGACAAAATTAAGGATAATTTTATTTCAAAGGTAAACAACCTATTTGAGAGGCTTAAGGAGCTTCAGGACGTTTTGCCGTCCAAGGGTGACCCACAGCTTGTTTATACAATATATGGGCGATCAAAGGTCATGGCAAAAATGGCAGAAATGTTTGATCTATCAGAAAGGGAAATTTTGATTGCAACACCAAGAATAAAGGAAATAAGAACGGAATTAAAGAAAAACATAGATAACGCAATAAAGCGCGGGGTTCATGTCATATTTATCACACCACCTAATAAAAGGGTTCCGCCAAATACAGAGGTTTATAGAAAGGAGGGACTTATAGCAACTGATGTGGCAAGTGATGAATCAAGGGCAATGCTGGCCGGGGCTGATCTGGACGCCTGTGGTTACACAGATAACCCCATACTTTCTTTGCATGTCCTTCAGTTTATACACATGATGATAAACAATGATGAATATAAAATCTGAATTTATAAAAAATGAAAAAATCATTGGTGGCCACGTTTCAATATCAGGTGGAATATACATGGCACCTGAAAGGGCATCACAATTCTGTTTCTCTGCCTTTCAGATATTTGTTAAAAATGGAAGACAGTGGAACACAAATAATAATTTAGATAATAAAGATATCCTTCAATTTAAAGAAAATATTAAAAAGTTTGATATTAAAAATACTGTTGCACATGCAACATATTTAATTAATTTGGGCAGTCAGAATCCAGAGGTTGTTGAAAAATCTAAATTAGACATAAAAAACGAGGTAAAAATGTGCAATGACCTTGGTATAAACTATCTTGTAATACATCCCGGTTCGGCGGAAAACCATAACAATGCCATTCATAACATAATGGATTTTCTCAACTCACTGGATACAGGTGATACATCGATATTAATTGAAAACTCTTCAGGTAAGGGAAATACATTACCCGGCAGCATTGATGAAATGGCATCAATGATGGACATGGCAAAAAACAGGATTTATTTATGCCTTGATGTATGCCATTTTTATGCCTATGGTTATGATATAACTAAAAATTATAATGATGTGATGTCCACCCTTAACGATAAAGTTGGTTACAGTAAAATTAAAACCATACACCTTAACGATTCAAAATATAAGCTTGGTGAAAAGGGAGACCGGCATGAAAATATCGGTTACGGTTACATTGGTGACAGTGGATTTTATAATATTATAAATGACAATAATCTTAATAATATCCCCATGATAATGGAAACCCCAGATGGAGATGAATACTATAAAGCCAATCTTGAAAGGCTTCTGGGTTTAATGGGTGGTAATGTTGAACATAAGTGAGTTTAAACCATATGTGTTTAACTGCGATATGCAGGAGGTTGTCTCACCTCCATTTGACACCATATCGTGGAATCAGGAAATGGAGTTAAGAAATAAAAAGTGTAATATAGTAAAGCTGACCATGCCTGAAAAAAATCTTGGAATAAAGGCCTCACTTGATATATTTCACAGATGGATATCAGAAAAAAAACTTGAGCAGATTAATAATGACATATTAATAATTTTAAAGCAGGAATTCTATAACAATAAGGAATTGATGCAGAGATTTGGCATAATTGCACTGGTTGACGTCTGTGCAGACAATATTAAGCCACATGAATTAACATTTCCAAATCAGGTTATTGATCGCAAGGAGGTGATGAAAACACTTAATGCCCAGCTGGAACCAATCTTTATGGTTGTTCCTGATAATTCATTCGATAAACTTTTGAAGAGAACGGCATCTGAACTGCCCACAGAATTTGTATTTGAAGAGCCCCTTGGTGTACACAATTATGTTTATTTTTTGGATTCAAGGGAAAAAATAGAAAAGATTAAAAGTTCTGTCAGGCAGGATGTGGGCATAGTTGCCGATGGTCATCACAGGTTAAGAGCGGTGCAGGAACTTTACAGTGAAACAAATGATGGGTTCTGGAAATATGTTATGTCATATATAACCTCAATATACGATCCGGGCCTTATGATAGGGGGCGTTCACAGGCTTGTATATGGCATAAATTTTGAGCCATTTATACCCCGGATTAAAAATTTTTTTGATATTGTTGAGGATAAAAATTTTTATGGGGACCACAGAATATGCATTTACAGCAACTCTAAATTTTATTACTTGACCCCAAAGGATTATATAATTAAAGAAAAATTTGGAAATTCAAAGCCTCTTCCAACTGAAATAGTAAATAATATTCTCTTTCAGGACGTTTTTTCAATGAATACAGCAGAGTATCAAAAGAATATAAGATTTATATATAATTATACAGACGCAATAAATTCCGTTGATAACCATGAATGTAACTTTTCCATTCTTATTCCGTCATGGCAAAAGGAAGAATTTTTAAAATTCATTACTGAAAACAAGCTTCTTCCACAAAAATCAACATATTTTTATCCAAAAATACCATCAGGAATTGCCTTGTATGTTAAGCCACTGTAGCTCAGCAGGCAGAGCAGCTGATTCGTAATCAGCAGGTCGGGGGATCGAAACCCTCCAGTGGCTCATTTATTTTTGTATATTCAATGTTTTTGGATATTTTATTATATTATGGATATGAATTATAACCACAATTTCTATAACTATTATTCCGAAAATCTCGTTCTCTGCAACAGACCCCCAGGGAATAATGGCAAAAAGAATCCATGCAATTACAAGTATAACCAATAATGAAATTCCAGTTTTAATATTTATTAAAATTATTGAAAAACCTATCGCCGTATATGAAATTGTGGCAAGTATAAAAAACCAGATGGAAACGAAATCGTGCGGGTAGGTTCCCTCATGGTATATCCCAATTAGTGCAAGAAACAATCCAGAAATTATAAAGAAGGATGAACCGACTATTTCAATTGTATTTCTTGTCCTTAAAATAAAAAATGAGGATAAAATTGCAATTAATACGCCCTCGATCATAAGGCCAACATTATAAATCCATGGATATAAGGGTGCTGGATGGCCATTATTTATTAAATTTCCTCCACCAAGATCGCTAAGTGCATTATGTGTTATCCCAAACCATGGATTGAATGCTGAAGAAACAGCAATGACAATCCATATTAACAGCATTGTAATACCACCAGAAATTATTAAAACTGAATTTTTTATATTCATGTAAATACAAATGCGTGATTTATTAAAATATTTATATTACTGGGAAAAAATAATAAAATCCATGCTGTACCAATTCTATCATAAATGCCATATTTTATAATAAAGGTTACCCAGAATATTTCTATTATAATAAAGATATAACATTGAAATTAATCTTAAAACGTTATTCAAGTACTTACCATTTTAGAGCCACCAATTCCAAAAATATAAAAAAATTAAAAAGTTAAGTTATTTATGACGATATCTTTTCAAGTGTTTCCCTGGATGCCCTTGGTCCTAGAAGTGATATAAGACCTGCAATAAGGCCTGTTATGGCAATAAATATAAAACCTGTCTTAAATGTATATGAGGCAACTATAATTGGTAGGATTATTGCTCCCAGTGCACCCCCTATATGTCCAATTCCATCAGTAAGTGCGAATCCGGATGCCCTGGCCCTTGTTGGATAGTTTTCTGCTGTATATGTATAGGCCACCTGAAGATACATGCCAAGAGCAAGTGATGCCATGAATGACCCTGCAAGTAATGTGGGTTCTGTTTTTAATGAAAATATGATAAGCCCAATAAACCATATAACAGTGTCGAAAAATATTACGTATTTTCTTTCATATTTATCTGCTGTTAGGGCCATAATTATTGCGCCAACCGGATAGCCTATTGCACCTATGGCAAGGTAAAGTATGGAACTGGCCAGTGAAATGTGGGCATCCGCAAGCATGGTGGCAGCATCCCCAAGAAATGCATAGTTTCCTATATACCAGAAAAACCACATAAACACAAGAATTGTCAATCTCTTTGAATATATTTTTCCAGTTTTTCCCTCAAATAGGTAAAGTGTTGGAAATTTTTGTTCATATTCTTTTAAATCAACATCCTCTGGATGGGGGTCGGGTAATTTCCCAAACCTCTTCTCTGCGGTATCCTCCATCATCTTTAGCACACTTTTTGCCTTTTCAAGATTTCCAGATTTTATTGCAAGCCATCTCGGTGATTCTGGTAATTCAAACCTTAAAAGCAATGCTATTACTGCAATTATGCCACCTATGGCAAACAAATACCGCCAGCCATTGTAATATACTGGAACAAGTCCAAGTGCTATAAATGGGGTTATTGCCTGCCCAAGTATTCCTATTATAAAGGTATACACTGTGATTCTGCCACGCCACTGCGGTGGTGCAAACTCGCTTATGTAACCAGAAACAAGGTTTAAATCAGCACCAAGCCCTAGCCCTGTGACAAATCTTGCTATTGTCAGTTCAGGCACATTAAAGGATATTGCATCACCAAAAGACCCAATTGCTGTTAATGCCATTGTGATTATCATTGATTTGTACCGTCCAAATACGTCCGCTATGCTACCGATAATATAAGAACCAAAAGCATAGCCTATTAAACCAACAGAGAGTGCAAGAAATAATGATGTTGATGCACCTATGTGAAACTGTGTGGAAATTGCTGGCATGGCAAAGCCAATATCGGATATATCATAGAAGGTAAAAAAATAGCCAATGCCAATTATAATTAGAAAGGAATACGGTAGGGACCAAACCGGTATTCGGTTAACCCTTGCAATAATATCTTTTATCTCATTATCATTATTCATAGTAAAAGGGAATTAATATATAATATATATATTTTTACTACAAATACAGGTATTATATTATTTATTATATTTAAACATTGTTTTGGTCTTAATATAGCTGAGACTAAATAAGATTTTTATGATTTCCTTATATGTCAATTCTAAACCTCTTTTAAAGGCGCTTCATTAAAATTTTTATGTGTTTGTATAATAATATTAGTATTATGATTAAATAAAATGAATAAAATACAATTTTTTAGTAATTAAAGATAATTAAAATTAATATAGGATATAATAATTATGTATTGATAAACATGTTGCAAATAGGAGTAGAAGCACCGGATTTTGAAGCAGACACATATTTTCCAGAGAACAAAGAAATTAAAACAATAAAGCTCTCAGATTACAGGGGGAAATGGGTAATACTGACATTTTACCCGGGAGACTTTACCTTTGTCTGTGCTACAGATATAGAGGCATTAATGGGTTCATATGATAAATTTTTAAAGGAAGGGGCCCAGATTTTCGGCATCAGCGAGGACTCAGTATTCTCACACAAGGCCTGGTCTGATACATCTCCAAGGGTAAGCAAGAGCAAGATCCCGTTAATAGATGATTATACAAAGAAAATTGCAACAGAGTATGGATTCCTTGATACAAAGGGATACCAGGCACAGAGGGGTCTGGTAATAATAGACCCTGAGGGTAAGGTTCAGTACATAGCAATGTTCAACAATGGCCTCGGAAAGGATGTAAGGCACATATATGGTGCATTTATGGGACTTAAGGTACTTCATGACACACCAGAGGGCGAGGGCCATATGTGCGCCATACCTGCAAACTGGGAACCCGGAGAGAAACCATTAGACATAGATGTAGTAAGGGATATTGGAAAATTATAAAATTTTATTTTTTAATATAAATATTTATTTATATGTAAGCAATTTCCTTTTATGAATGACGATGAAGTATTTGAAAAATTATCTAAATTTGGTTTATCTCCCTATGAGATTAAGGTTTATAAAACACTTTTATTGAATGGGCCGCAGACTTCAACATCAATTGTTTCAACTGCAGGCATACCGCAGCCCAGGGTTTATGACCTTTTTAATAATCTAATTACCAAGGGCTTAATAGAGGTAAGTCCCGGGAAAAAAAAGATATACCGTGCCGTCCCTGTTGAGGTTGCACTTAGCAAAATAATCAATGAAATGACTGAATATAAGGATGAAATATCAAAGGTTGTTGAAAAATCAGCGTTAACTGCAAATAAATACAATCCATATTTATGGTATCTGGATAATGAGGTATTAATAAGAGAACAGATGAAGGATATGGTTGTAAACTCACAGAATGAGATTATTGGATCATGTAGATTGTCCACACTCAGATATCTTGATAAATATCTTATAGAGGCCGCAGATCGTGGAGTATCTGTTTTTTTAACAATATTTCCAGATTCAGATAGATACGATATTACAGATCTTATCTCAAAAATAGTTATTAAAAGAAGACCTGGAATATCTCCAGAAATTATCATAAAGGATAGAGATGAGGCAATAGTACAGGTGGATAATATCAATCTAAGAAATAAATATGCCATAGATTTTGAGGAAGAGGAAATGATACATATAATAAACTACTATTATTACAATATTATATGGAAACCATCAATATATATATCAAAGTTCCAGATCAAAAGCAACTGGATTTTTAATACTTCATGGATTTCATGCGAGGCAATAAACATGTTTTTAAATAATGGATATAAACTTGAGGGCCGTGTCATAGGTGTCACACAGAATGGTGATATAGATATATCCGGATCAATAAAGGGTACTGATATAATACCCGGCTATAAAAATTCATTTATTATACAAACAGATGAACAGGTTTTTTCAGTTGGTGGCAGGCTTACAAGAATAGAAGATATAAGAATGGATAAATTCTATTTAACTGCAGAAAAAATAAAATAGAGCGCTGGGAGGGAGATTTGAACTCCCGAGCTATTGCTAGCAGCAGATTTCGGGTCTGCCGCCTTTCCGGGCTAGGCTACCCCAGCATACAACCACATTAAAATCAACCTTAAAAATTTTTATTTCTGTTTTAATTTTTCCAGCTCTTTTTTCATGCATTTGTCCATAACAACATACATTCCATTTTTTTCTGCAACATCCCTGGCCTCCTCGTTGATTATTCCCTCCTGCATCCATATAACCTTTGCCTTACCTATTGCCTGTTTTACTATATCTGTTACATACTCCGGTTTTCTAAATATATCCACCACGTCCACTGGTTTATCAACAGAGTTTAAATCCTTATATGATTTTATACCGTTCCATTCCTCTATTGAAGGATTTACCGGTATAATATTATAACCATTATCCATGAGATATTTGGCAACAATATTGCTGTATCTATCAGGTTTTTCCGAAATGCCAACAACGGCCACATTTTTATATTTTTTCAAAACTTCTTCGGGGCTCATAATAAAATATTATGAAATTTTATTTAAACCTTTTATTTAATTATCTTTATATATCAACTTGTAATATTATAAGCATGTTCTGTCCAAAATGTGGTTCCTTAATGGTACCAAATAAAGATAAATACATATGCAATAACTGTGGTTATGAGGTTTCAAAATCAGGTCATAATGAGAAAATTACAGCACAGAGTTCTGGAAAGGAGACAATAATGATAGAGGAGGAAGTATCCGGTGAACCGCTTGACAGTGAGGCGGTTTGCCCTAAATGCGGTCACGTTGGTGCCTATTATTTATTAAAGCAGACAAGGTCTGCAGATGAACCTGAAACAAAGTTTTATACATGTGAGGCCTGCCATCACAGATGGCGTGAGTACTGATATTTATATATCGCATTGTTCTATCTCTGGCCTCTCAGGCGTTCCCGAAATCCGTGCAGATATAATGTTTGTATCATGATTAAAGATCATTATTGCCCTTTCTGAAATTGCCATTTTCAAAATTTTTTTCTTCATCTCCATTGACTGAATTGGATTAACATCTATGGCTGTTAAATGATTCGGTTTTACATGGAATGCTGATGGGAATAGATCGCCACCATATATGTACCTTTTATTCCCTATTTTTATCTTTATTATCTGATGACCAAAACTGTGACCGCCTGTGTAAATAACACTGATTTCACTGCTAATTCTCCTGCTACCATCAAGCGTTAGAATATTTTTCCTATTTTGATATTTAACATAGCTGCCACGTGTGAAATCATTGGGATTTTTATAGGCCTTTAGTTCAAGTTCCTGGCATATTATAACCGATTTACTGAATAAATCAGAACTGGAAAATGCATGGCCTGAGTGATCAAAGTGCATGTGTGAAAGTATTATAAAATCTATGTTTTTTATTCCAGATTCACTTAATTGACCTTCAGCGTCCACTGATTTATCCGGTTCAAAAATTTTCACAAATTTTTCATCAAATTTATTTCCAATGCCGCTGTCGATTAAAAAATTATAATTATTATTTTTAAAATATAAAATATTAAGTCCAAGCCTTATTCTGTTGTTATTATCATTAAAATAACGCTGCCATATTGCCTTTGGGGTTATGCCAAAATATGCACCGGCATCTATATAATAATAGCCATCATTTATAATTTTAAATTCAGACATAATACATTATTATCTATTTTTATATCAAACTTTATAAGTGAACTATAAACCTGAACCCACATCAATGTCATGGCCTCCTGCAACCCTTATGACTTCACCTGTAATCATATTATTATGCAAAAGCATATTAATGGCATCAAGCACCCCATCTGGCGGGTATCTACCGGTGGCACCAGCCCTGCCGGAATTTGGGTTATTTTCCTTATCAATAAAACCCGGTGCTATCGAATTAACTCTTATTCCATATTGAATAAGGGAATGTGCAAGATACTTTGTCATAAAATAAACCGCACCCTTGCCTGCTGCATATCCTGGATTTGAATTTAGATAAACATTTTCTGCCGCTGAGAATCCTATGGCAGTTCCTCTGGATTCTTTTAGATAATTAAGCGATGCCTTAATTATATTGAAAAATGTGATCGCATTGTTTTCCAGTGCATCCACAAATTCTTTTACATCATAACTTTCCACAGGTTCCTGAGAAAAGTAATTACCGGAAACATTTATGACAGCATCAAGACCTCCCAGTACATTATATGCCCTATTTATTGCAATTTCCAGCGAATTATAATCTTTTATATCGCATCTGGCATAATTACATTTAAGTTCTTTAGCCAGTTTTATTACAAGCTCACCTCTGGAACATAAAAAAATATTGTGCCCCTGATTTTTTAAATTTACGGCTATTGCACTTCCCATGCCCGGTCCAATTCCAGCGATAAAAATATTCATAAAAATCCATTTTAAAACAATATTTAAGATTTTTTTACACGACTAAAAAGCGCGGGGAATGGGATTCGAACCCATGCTCTCTGTTGAGAAACAGCTTAGCAGGCTGCCGCCGTACCTCTGGGCCATCCCCGCATCATGATGGATATCTGTCCTCAAGGTCGTTTGCAATCTGTTCCAATATCTCCTCAAAGCTTTCATTTTCCATGTTAACAACTTCACCGCTGGGCAGTGTCATTTTTACATAGTATATTTCGCCATCCTTGGATATTTCAATTTCGGCAAGAGTTTCTCCCATAATACTGTAATTGATAGCCATATATTATTTTTTTCAAAATTTTCTGTTTATATTTACCTCAAAATATTTTTACCCAATTTTTTAACAAGCAGTTTAACTCCACGCCTATCCTTTATAACAACGTTATCGTATTTTTTAATTACCTCATCACCAATGTTTACTGCCTCCCATGGAACACCATCAACAGTAACCGTACCGGTTTCATTTTTGTTAATTTCAGACTGTGCTATGCCTATTTTATTAATTAACGATTCAGCACCGGTATATCTTCTAGACCTCTGGGATGTTATTATCTTTGCAATGTAATATACTATGATAAATAAAACAAGAAAGAATATAATAAATAATATAATTAAGGTTGCAGGTACAGACCCTGAATTAACTGCTGCAGGGTTAAATGAAAATTTTCCCTCACTGATACATATTTGATGGAGCCTTGTCAGCATCAAGTACCTCACTTATTAATTTTTCTGCATCCTCATCCCTGAGACCTATTGTCTTCTTTAAATAATCCTTTATCTCGTCCCTTGACTTACCCTCATCAGCCATATTTTTTATCATCATGTATGTTCTTTCAATTATCTGTGAATTAAACTGATCCTCGAGATGAAGGGCCTGAACCATTAAATAAAAGGCGGTTAGTATTGCATTTAAACCTGCATTTATCTCATCCTTGGTTAAGGTGTCTGTAACCATATCCTCCCTTGCAACGACCTCCTCGTTTATTCCGTCAAGCATAAATTTAACCATTTCCACACGTTTATTAAGTATTAGCAGAACCCTGTAAACTGTCAATCTCTCCTGGTTATCTATTGTTGCGGTCTCAATGCCTGTTCTGATCAATAAATTTAATGTGTTATCGTCATTAAATGTAAGAAACATTGTAAATGGTATCTTATCATTTTGAAGAACCGTGTATGGCCCAACCTGAGAAACCTTCCATTTCAGGTCTATTAATTTCTGTGCATTATCATCACCATTCTGAAACCATGATAATACTTCATCTTTTGTTGCCATAAATATATAATGTTTTTATTATATTTTAATATTTATGGAGTTATTATTTCATAATGCCTTATATCTTTTCAATGAAACCTCGTATATATCCCCATTTGATCCCAGTAGATTCAGGGTTTCATCCACCTGCTCCTGTGTTATACCCTCATTTTTTGCGGCGATGATTATATCATCATACCTGCATCCCGGGCCGTCATCATTATTTTTTATATAATCAAGTATGAAACCCTCAACATCAGGTATTAATTTTTCCTGTCCGCCTGTTTCTGTTTTTACCACCTCATTTGAGGGCATCTCATAATTTATTGCCGAAATTGCAGAAAGGTATGAATTAAAATCATAATCCTTATAATAATTTTTGGATCTAACTGCGTCCTCTGCCTCCTCCCTTGTATAACCCAATTTTATTAACGTTTCCTCGTTGGCCTCTTCATCCTTGTTAATTTCCCTGATTGCATATATTTTTCTTCTGGCAATATAGAAGCTTCTCTCACCCCAGAAGTATCTTTCTATTTCTGATATTGGCTTAATCATTTCAGGATTAATTGAAAAATAAAATACATTATCCTCTGTTTTAAATGCACTCACCTTTCCCATTATCACAACTGTATCATTTACATTGTATTTATCAACCTCCTCTGCCATATCGCTGTTAAATCCGCTTTTAAAGGCTGTTATGTAAAATGAACCGATATAGTCTGCCAGTGTAATTTTAACCATCTTTTCATCGCTGTTTTTGAACGTTATGCGGCCGGTTATTAACACCCTTTTTACCCTTGTTCCCAGAGGTGTTATTACATACGGTCTTTTATCCTCGCCCTCAAGCACATTTGAATCCTTTAATTCCCTTGAAAATATCCAGTTTGCCTTTTCCCTCTTCTGTCTTTCGATTATAGCCATATTCACACCTCCAGTTCAATTAGGTCCTGCCTTACATCACTGTTCTGTATCTCCTGTATTTTATTAACCCTGAGAGATAATGAATTATCATTCATGACAAAATCCACATTCATCTTGAATGCATGCCCATATAATTTTTCATAAAGTCTATTGTATATATCACCTGCAACTTTTACAATCTCATCCTCACTTATGCCAAGAACAGGCAGTATGGCATTCTTTCCTGCTATTGCCTGAATATGGCCTGTTCCATCATCAACAGTAAAATAGGTAAAAATATCCAGAATGGTTTTGGCATCTGGATGATCAGGACATACACCTGTTGTTAATGGTTTATTGCACACACTGCATCTTTTTATTATCCCGCTCTTGGTTCCAAGTGTGATTACAAAGGCCATTATGTTTATACTCCCGGCGGGATTTTTTATCTCAAATATTCTGTAATTTCTTTCAAGATTTATGTTATACCCCTGAATCTCATTTAATGTTGTTTTATCACTTACAGATATCTCCATCTGGCCATTAAATTCTGATACCCTTGCACCCTTAATGGAGTATATTTTTCCATTCTCAAGGGGTCTTCCAAATGATGAAATTCTAACCTTTGATGTATCATCCTCAATAAAACCGGAGTATAGAATAAATTTGCCTCCTGATTTTTGGTATTCATGTTCTGTTATTCCAGAAACCATACCGGTTACTGAGACAAATGGTGTTTTGGATGAAATATCCTGAAGTTTTACCTCCTTGTATGTATTTTTAACCTCTATGTTTTCTCCTGGTTTTAAAATTACCTCTGTTCTTGAATCAATATAAATTCTCAATCTTCCATTATATTCCTTAACCCTTGCATATTTTATTTCGACAGCATCACCTGCCTTTATCACCTGGGGAAATTCCCAGGCAGTGTATGGGATTACACCCGTATCATCACCAATTAATCCATAATAATATGTGGTTTCACCCCTGGATGTATTTACTGTTCTCTTATCAATGGATAAAATTTTTACAAGGATATCTACTGTTGAGTCCTTTTCACTAATTTCATCAATTTTCATAACATTTCATATATATATTATCTTTATATAATGTTTTTTGATTTTTCAAATTTGCTGCAGCCTAAATTTAAATATTTATTTTATTTTTTATTAAAAATTTACCATTTAAGTTTTAAATTTCTGGCTGCAGCAACCTCGTCGATTCTTGAAACAGAGGTATTTAATGGTGCTGCCCTTAATTCGTCATCAGATGCATCAAGTGCTTTTTTCATAACAGAAACATAAAAATCTATATCCTTTTTTGTGGCTGTTTCTGTTGGCTCTATCATCATTGCCTCCTTAACAATTAATGGAAAATATGTTGTTGGTGAATGAACACCAAAATCAAGGATATATTTGGATATATCCAGTGCCTTTTTGCCTGTACCATCTGTTGAAAGCACAAACTCGTGTTTTTTAAGTTTTTTGTATGGTATTTTATAAAACCCTGACAGCTGATTTGCCATATAATTTGCATTTAATACAGCCCTCTGTGTATTTATCTTCAGGTTATCCCCGTTTTTTAAAATGTATGAATATGCGCGTAACAGAATTGAAAAAGAGCCATAATAGGATGATATTTTGCCGATTGTGTGCCTTAAATTATAGTTCATATAATAATAATTCTCATTTTTCTCAATTACCGGTACAGGAAGAAAATCTTTTAGGTAAGCCCTGACGGCAACAGGGCCTGCACCAGGGCCGCCACCCCCATGCGGTGTTGCAAATGTTTTATGAAGATTAAAATGAACAATATCAAACCCCATAATTCCTGGTGTTGTTATCCCCAGTATTGCATTAAAATTGGCACCATCATAGTACAGCATTGCTCCATGGCGGTGCAGTATTTCAGAAATCTTTATTATGTTATCATCAAAGATCCCAAGGGTATTTGGATTTGTTATCATGAAGGCCGCTGTTTTATCAGAAACAACAGATTCAAGGGCATGCAAATCTATTAACCCATTATCATCAGATGGGATTTCTATAACATTAAAACCTGCCATGGTGGCGGATGCAGGATTTGTTCCGTGGGCGGAATCCGGTATGATGATATCAGTCCTTTTTCCTATTTCACCCTTAATCTCAAAATATTTTCTTACAATTAATATTCCAGTAAATTCCCCATGCGCTCCGGCAGATGGCTGCAGTGAAACATAATCCATGCCCGATATCTTTTTAAGATATTCCTGAAGGCCATACATTATTTCAAGTGTACCCTGCATATTTTTTTCATTATCAAGGGGGTGCATCTCTGTGAAATTTTCAATCCCTGCTATATAATCATTATACTTTGGATTATATTTCATTGTGCATGATCCAAGTGGATATGTACCTATATCAACACTGTAATTCATTTCTGAAAGCTTGGTAAAATGCCTTGATACATCAGAGCTTCTTATATCCGGAAGCCTGAGATTGTTCCTTTTTAATTTATCCGGAATATTTGCATTGCAATCATTTAAATAATAGTCATTACCGGTATTATAATCTATTAAAAAATCCTCATCATAATGTGCCTGTCTGTACATTTTAATCATCACCAAGTATTCTGGCAAGTTCATTTATGGATTCATCCTCTGTTTTTTCTGTAACAGAGAAAAACACTGCATCATCATAATAATCTATGTTTGTGAGATCAGAAAGCCTTAACCCACCTGATATCCCATTTTCGGCAATTTTTTTGTAATTACCATAATGAAAGAGTACATCGGAGAAATTAATGCCATTAAAAACAGTTTGTATGCCATGGGATTTAAGTGCAGATTTAAGCCTTTCTGCCTTATTAACAGTTATTGAGGCAATCTTTCTGAGTCCAGAAGAACCCAGTATTGACAGGTATGCTGTTGCCGCAACAGCCATTAGTGCCTGATTTGAGCATATATTGCTCATGGCTCTGGCGCGCCTTATATGCTGCTCCCTTGCCTGTAATGTCATGACAAATGCCCTGCGGCCATTTTTATCAACCCCCTCACCTATTAGTCTTCCTGGAGATTTGTGGACATATTCCCTTTTGAATGAAAATAACCCAAGAAGCGGGCCGCCAGCATTCATGTGTATGCCAAGCTGCTGTCCCTCAGCCACTGCAATATCCGCCCCATACTCACCGGGTGGTTTAATTATTCCAAGGGATATCGGGTCATAATAAGAAATAATCAATGAATTCTTTTTAACCTCATTTATGCTTAATACATTTTCATCAATAAGCCCATAGGAGTTTGGATTTTCTGTTATTATTGCGCATGTATTTTCATTGACTTTTGATTGAATATCATTAAGATCAACCAACCCTGTGTCCCTATCAAAACCATATTTGACGTATTTTATATTAAGTCCATAGGAATAATTATTTAATATGCTTAATTTTGATTTATAAATGTTTTCTGGAATTAAAATTTCATTTTTCCCATTTATTCTGTATGCCATCCTTACCGCCTCTCCCAGTGCGGTGTAGCCGTCATACATTGAGGAGTTTGTGACATCCATTTCTGTTAAATCTGAAATAATGCTTTGGTATTCAAACAATGCTGTTAGCATTCCCTGTGATATTTCTGGCTGGTAAGGTGTATATGATGTTAAAAATTCATTTCTGGATATGATTTCATCAACAAGGTGTGGTATGTACCTATCATATATGCCATTGCCTAAAAACATAAGATGATTTCTTTTATTTTTATCCCCAATTTTTTTTATTTTATTTATAAGGTCATATTCACTTAATGGTTCACCAAGCTTCATATTAACTTTTAGATCCTCCGGTATATCCAAAAATAGCTCATCAATACTTTTTATTCCAAGTGCATTAAGCATAGAATCAAGATCTTCCATTTGAATGGAAATATATTACCTTTATTTAAATATTTTATAAAAATGAAAATTTTAATACTTAAAAATATTATTTAAAATATAGTTTTATTTATTTTCCTCCCATTCCATTGCACCCTGTTTGGTATAAATGTCCTCCGTGAAATTTTTATGTACAAACTGTTTTTTAAACCCGGATAAAACCCCAAGCGGGTATATTACAACCAGAGCCACTATAAATGTAATTATTGTCCCCTCCATGTATGTGAAATACTGCGGGAATACACTAGATGACAGCCCATCATGGCTTGTGGCCACCATAAATGTTATAAAGGCTATAAAAAATACATACCACAATGCATTTTTGGCACCTATTTTAACCTTTGATATTATACCAAATAATACTGAACCTGCCGCTATTAAAAGCACCGCATATGGTTCTGATGGCCATCCTGTCCAGAAAACAATAAGTGCAGAACCGGCAGTTGCCAGTGGTGCGATTATGCTCATACCCCTTACCATATCGCTTTTCTTGGTTATCCCCTGTCTTCTGGTAACCATTAATGCAATGGGGTTGGTTATCAAGCCTATATAGCCTGCAGCAGTGGCATCATCTATAAATGTGTATATGCTCGGTACAGGGGCAGTAACAAATACAAGTATTACACCGACAACGGCAAAAACAATCAAGGAAAGAAGTGGAATTGAATGCTTTTTTTCAATTCCCTTTAACTTATCTGATATGTAACCCGATCTTCCCATGGAAAACAGCACACGTGTTCCAGATCCTAAATATATGTATCCTGTGACAAATGGTGTTAAAACACCGGTTACCACTGCAGCTATGAACACCAGGGGAAATGGTTTTCCGAGTATAAAGAATGGATTATCGCCGTGGAATGCTGCCTGAACGGCCAGGAAATCTCCGGGGGAAACACCTATAAGTGACCAGTTTGTTCCCATTATTATTGCAAATGCCACGCTTATATATATCAAAGTTTCAAAGAGCAAAACCATGCCTATTGCCCTGGGTATCTTGCTCTTATTATTTGTTTCCTCTGCAAGGTCTGGTATTACCCTTATGGCCCCAAAATCATACATTGCATATGGCATTATTGAGAATAGTGGTACTGCAACACCATATGGTGCAAAGCCATATTTATAAAAATTGGCATAATCCAGCGCAAAGAAGATAAGCCCAAGTGACATTGATAAATAAAAGAATATTTTTACTATGCCTATGTAAAGCGAAGACCTGCCAAATTGCTTTATTCCATAATAATTAAACGGTATAAGTGCGAGCATGAGTGCAAGACCAAGGCCAACGCCCAGATATGTGGGTGCCCCGCTGGCCGCAATAAATATTGGGTCAAAATAATTAACCCCTGCAATTACTGATATAACCTCTATTGGGGGTATAAATAAATACCATATAATATCGGACATTGCATTTATTATATTTGTCCAGCGCCCATGTGTGTATATTGAATACCTTGTGGGGCCCCCAGCCTCAGGATATGTAACACCCAATTCCATATATGTAAGACCTATAAGTGAATATATAGCAGCACCCAGAACAAAGGCAAGTATTGCCTCAGGGCCAGCATATGTTATCATGGTTATCGTTCCAAAAAGAGCCCCATTTCCGAAGGCACCAACAAGACCCACCATAAGCATTTCATTAAAGGTAAGATCTTTTTTCAATCGTGGTTTCTTGCTTTTCACTTTTATATTATTATTTATAGTATGCTCATTTTCCATAATATGTTATTATTACATTATATTACTTTATATTTTTGGAAAATGCTTAAATATAATGTGTTTCATAATTTTTATTTTAAATATTAAATAAAAATATTCATTCAACTCTAATAAAAATTTAAATAAAGTTTATCCATATTTAATTATGGAAACAATAAAAATTGGAGCACTGGCAGATTCCGGAGACCTTTATCCATTTATCCCAATGATACTTGGTAAGGTCAGGCCGGCAGATTTTGATATAGAGTTTGAGTTTATACCAACTGTTCAGGAGGTAAATGATAAGGTTGTTAAAAGGGAGGTTGATATATCTGTGCCCTCAGCCGCACTTTATCCATATATACAGAATAATTATTACATACTTTCAAGTGCAGTTGCCTCGGCAGTTGATGGTATTACAGGCATGCCCGTACTCTCAGTGGATGACATCACCATGGATGACCTTCCAAACTCAAAGATTATTGTTCACGGGTTAAACACCACCGCCTTTAATTTGTATAAATTGCTTATAGGCAAATACAAAAAACTGGTTGTTGTTCACAGGGTTCTTGATGAGATTAATGCCATGGTTAATGAGGACGGTGTTATGGTTGCTGTCCATGAGTTAAAGGCAATGTATGATCTAAAAAAGATGGGAATAACCCCGAAAAGAATTGTTAGCATGTGGGATATGTGGAAGAATTTATCAGGGAACAAACCGATGCCAATGGGAATGGTTGTTATTAATTCTGATCTGGGCGAGGAAACAGCATTGAAATTCAAAGAATTTTATAATAAAAGCAAGAAATATGCGGAGGAACACATGGATGAAATTTTGCCTGAGGATATAAGACTTATGAGGGAAATCCAGAATGCCAATATAGAGGAGGATGTTATTAAGGGTACAATAGGGGCTGATGTCAAAGAATATAATGTTAATTTGAACGATGTAAAATCTGGATTAGAATTCTTCTATGGAATAATGCAGCAAAAAAATCTTTTACCTGGGGTTAATGAGCTTAGGTTAATATAAATTTTAATATTTTTAATAACTTAAAAAAAATTTTTTTTATGAATAATTCTTAATATTCTGTATTTTACTGGTAAATTAAACCCAGGTCCTCAAATTATTCGTTTTTATATTTAAATAAATTAAATCATAGTGACGAATTAAATATAAATTATGATAAAAATATTAATAATTCATAATTATGAAGGAAAAAATTATATAGCAGCATTCCTTAATATTATACGATAGTAATGTCAGCACTTGGAGAAAAAACAGAAATGGGATTAAAGGAATTATTGACAGCCAATGCAGAGGACCATATGAGGTTAATGCTGTCTGCAGAATATTTCGAGAAAATGGGAAAAGCAGATGTGGCTAGAGAATTAAGGGAAAAGGCAAATGTGGAGCTTGGACACGCAAAGGCCATATTTGCAACATTAGTTAAATACAATGGGCTTGACAAGATGGTACAGGATATGGCAAAGGAGGAATCTGAACAGCACGTATCAGAATACACAAACGTTGCAATGGCTGCAAAGGCCGAGGGGTATAATGATGTTGAATCCATGCTATGCGCATTTTCTGAGCAGGAAAAAGGAATAGCAGAGGCACTTAACAGGGCTGGCATGGAAAAGGTAATAACAGATATGGCAAAGGAGGAATCTGAACAGCACGTATCAGAATACACAAACGTTGCAATGGCTGCAAAGGCCGAGGGGCATGAGGACATAGAAAAAATGCTTTGTGCTTTTGCAGAGCAGGAAGAGGGCATAGCTAAAACACTTGAAAAGACAAAAAATGCCTTCTAAATTAGAAAACTTTAAATATTATATTTTAATTTAATATATTAATTCTGTCACACAATTTTTATTTTTTATATTTCCCTGTGAACAATTGAAACCGGCAGCTTGCATGTTTTGATTTTATTAAAAAATTCTATTGTTGTTTCGTTTATTTCATTGCCATTTAAACTGTTTATATCGAAGAATTTTATCTCCAATGAATCTGAACCGGCCTTTAAATTTCCACCCATTATGATGCACTCATAATCAAGTATTACATAATGAAAATTTGTATTAATGAATTCTGCCACGGCCATGAGTTTTCCAGTTTTTATTATCAACCCGGTTTCCTCGTGCATTTCCCTTTTAAGTGCCTCCTCAAGTGTTTCATTTAAATTTACCTTTCCACCTGGTATGGCCCATTTATTTTTATTGGGCTCATCCCTGCGTTTCCCAAGCAGTACCTGATTGTTTTTTATTATAATTCCACCAACAGCTATTTTTGGCAATCTGATCATTTCTTCTCATCCCAAAAATTTTCTTATTAAACCCATCTCATATATGTAATCGCGCATTTCATCAAATTTACCATCCTTAAATGCCAGCATTGTAAGGGATGAGTACATTAGATGTTTTCTGATTCCATATGAATTATCTGTTGGGACACCAATATTATTTTCAACATATCTCATATCGGATCTTATCATATTTATTATCTCATCATCGATATTCCATATCTCCTTAAGCAATTTTAGTGAATCATAATTAAAATACCTTGCACTCATCTTCAGGTCAAAATTCAAGTTTAAATACAATTTATGTATTAATTCATATTCCGGTTCGGTCATTTCATTCAGGGATGCTATTCCAAGTATTTCCGGGGGTATCCCCATTGAGTACAGGGCAGCAACAAAGGATATTGCACGTGGAAGAACGGCCTTTCCTGTACTCCTGGAGTAACCAAACAATCCTATGTGCAGTTTTCTTGCCCTTCTCTTGGGCAAATATAATGTAATATCATTTATGGGCCTTGCAATTGCCTCTATTTCCCTCTGGAATCTTTTTTTATATTTGTCAAGTATGGATTTAAAAATATTTAAATCAACATTATCAGGCAGTTTCCTGTAGTCTGGATCATGCAGGTTAATTTGTGACACCGCCTTTTTTACAGTGTTTATATCATAATCAAATTTAAACGCGGACTGTACTGTATATGTATAGTATGAATCATACTCCTCCAGTGCATTTACCGTGTTATCCGGGCCAAGGTTACCCCTGAATGGTGATGACCCTGCACCAAGCATGGGGTAAATGTTAATATTGAGTTTATTGCTTAATTCCCTGAGTCTTATGGCCGCAAATTTTGCCAGAAGTGTGGCAGGAAGCATTCCATAATTCATTGCCGGATCTGATCTTGCTATAAATACCCTCATGTGATCTGGACCTGCAGCCCTATAATATCCATTAATTATGGAATCTATATTTAATATTGAGTCCATATCCTCTATTAATGGAATTACATTAATTTTTTTGGGGTAAACCTCACCTGTAACATCCCTTGCATATACATCGTCATAAAGCTTAATATCCTGCTGTCCAACTATGGCCTTTTCATAGTACTTTAAAACACCCAAAAGATCGGTATAATCGGTTGTAAAGGGTATTATTACCTCAAAAATTGGTGGTGTCTTATTCATATAAACCCTGTTGCCAACATCATAATTAAGCGGTATGCTTGATAATGTTTCAGTTAATATTTTCCTTTCTATTCCCTCTATTCTTGGGTTTGGAACCCTGTATGTTAAAAATATATCCCTTCCAAGAATGTTCTCACTAAAAAATTTGTTGTCCTTGGAAATAATTTTTCTCACAACATGTGTGTCAACATCCTTTCCCTCAGCATCCCACATAACCTCCTGAATTCCCATCTTCTTATATGCTATGTATGCTTCCTCGATCTCATCCTCATTTTTTATAATGGCTTTATCATGAGACCATTCCGGCATCCTTGCATTATCTGGATGCTGTGTGGACATTGTTTTTGGTATCATAACCTAGTTAAATGCGTTATTATATAAATATAAATCTGTATAAAATTGCACTGTAGATAATATTTTAAATAATATTGTTTTAAAATATATCAAAATTATTAAATTGTTTATTTAATAAGTGGAAGTCCATGCAATCGGCATTAATGTTATGCATTCAAAAACATTTATTAAAAAAATTGGAAATAATAATATATTATCCTTGCATGCAATTTATATGGAAGAGAAATTTAAATACGCATATTACTTCACAGGCGGTTTAGTTTTACTGCTTTTCATTCAGTTTATTCTTGGAATATATATTAATCTTTATGTTAATTTTCCGCCAATAACATCCCACGGATTCATGAGAATGCCCATGACTAACTTTATACCAATTATGATTCACATGGTCTTTGGCTTTCTGATTTTATTTGCATCATTTATTATATTTTATTTAATGCTTAAAATCTCTGATAATGTGCTGATTATATCATCCACAATAAGCTTTATTTTTGTCCTGATAGCAGGCCTTTCAGGCTTTTTATTCCTCTTTAATGAATCAAATACATATTCATTTCTCATGGCATTTTCGTTCATAGTCATATTCGTGCTTCAGTTTGTGAATATTTACCGGCTTTCAAGAATTCAGAAATAATTTTTAATTATGTTTTGGGTCAAAATAAAAATATGTATAAAATGAAATAATATAATGGACATGCTGGAATACGATAAAAATCTTTTTTCAAGGACACTTGAGGGTTATACTGTGGTTTTGGCCCTATGTGGAAGCATTTCAATATACAGAATACCGGATCTGGTAAGAAATTTAAGAAGGGAGGGTGCAGAGGTTATTACTGGAATGAGCTTTAATGCAGCACAGTTCATAAGCCCCGAGGTTATGAAATGGGCATCTGAAAACAGTGTGATAACCAGAATATCAGGAGAATTGGAGCATATCAATATTTTTTCTGAAAATGGCGATAAAAAAATTTTTTTGGTAGCTCCTGCATCATATAACTGTATTGGTAAAATATCCTCAGGCATAGCAGACACGGTGCCATCATTATTTTTTTCACAGGCACTTGGCAGTAATGTTAAAACATTAATAGCACCTGCCATGCACAGGTCAATGATGGAAAACCCTGTAAATAAAAAAAATATAGATAAACTGATTTCAATGGGTATTTCCATTGTAAATCCAGTATATTCAGGGGATAAGGCAAAATTGGGCGATAATAACTGTATTATAGACCATGTTTCAAGGTGTGTTCATAATGAACTTTCAGGAAGGAGAATATTAATTATCTCTGGAAGGGGGGAGGCCAGAATAGACCCTGTAAGGTCCCTGACAAATGACGGAACAGGATTTACCGGTTACTGGATTGCAAGAAATGCATTTAGGCTGGGTGCTGATAAAATAACATACATAGGGAATTCTGAGGAATCAATGCCAGATTATGTAAATTACATACCTGCAAAAACCTTTGATGAGTTTAAATCAAATACTATAAAGGAATTAAAAAACAACTATGATATTGTTATAGTATCCGCTGCACTGCCGGATTTCGAGGTTATTAATAAAAACGAGGAAAAATATGATAGTAATAAGGAAATCACAATAAAACTCAAACCTGTTAAAAAACTGTTAAATATTATAAGAGAAAATTTCTCAGGGCTTCTTGTTGCGTTTAGATTAACATCAGATTTCAATGAGGATGTTATGGCGCATTTTAAAAATGTACCCGACCTTGTTGTTGTTAACACCTATAAAATGGAACCTTTTGGGAGGATAACAAATCATTACATATTTGCCGGTAATAATATATCAGAGGATATGGGTGTTATGCCCAAGCCAGTAATGACCAAAAAACTGCTTATTTATCTCTCAGGATTAAAAGGCAGGGGTGTATAAAATGCCTGAGATAGGTGCATCAATAATACAGTTAAAGCGTACTGATAAAAATTCGGCACATGACAATGCTGTAAACTCATTGAAAAATGTAAATTCAGAGATTATACTCTTCCCGGAAAAGTGGATAACAGAAAAACTGACAATGGAAGAGGCTTTATCCATAATAGAGGATCTAGGAACAGAAAATATACCATATTTCATTCCCGGGTCTTTTTCAATACAAACAGACGCTGGCCTTTTTAACAGATCATTTTTTGTACATTATGGAAAAATTGCCGGATATCAGGACAAAATAATGCTGTATGGAAACGAGAAAATTCATTATAACAGTGGAAATATTATCACCATATTTTCACATAATGATTTAAAATTCGGAATAGCAGTATGCTATGACATTGATTTTCCTTACTATATGAAAATCCTTGCAGGTAATGGATGTGATATTGTATTAAACCCATCATTAATTGGCCATGATTTTAATGTGGAATGGCATATGTACATAAAAATAAGATCTCTTGAAAACAGAATGCCGGTAATGTCTGCCAATTCTATTTCAGACCCATATCTGGGGGAATCAATAATGGCTGTACCGTTCGGATTTAAAAACGGATTTAGAGTAAGGACAAAAATAGAAAAATATAAAAATATTGAAGATGTAATAAATACTGAAGACTACCGTGACGGAAGAAATAAAAGGTTTATGGAGGATCCCGGTAAATACGCTGGGCCGGAATCCAAAATAATAAAATTTTAGATAAAATTATTTTATTTTTTGTATGTATCAAGGGCCCTCTGATAAAATACATCGCGCATGATCCAGAAGGCCTCGAAGTATTCCGGTAAAAATCTGTGTTTGTAATCATCCTTTTTCGACATTTTTTCATAGTAATACATAACCTCAACTGTTTTTAATACGGCCCTGAAGAGAAGCCTGGAAACCCTGTTCCTGCTTTGAATTATATTATAATCGTCTTTCCATCCCTTAACAGAGGGGAGGGTCTTTAAGAACTGAAAATCATCTGGTTTTTCACCGGTTATTAAAAAATTCTCAAAAGACTGTATAAATTTCAGAATTCTGGAGTACTGAATGCTATCATTGTCCAGCTCAATAAGCCTGGAAACCTCCATGGCTAGTTCATACTCTCTGGTAAAAAACAGCTGTATATCGGCGTCATACCCCTCATCCTTTTGATTTATTAGGCAGTGGAAGGTTGGGAATTTATCCATAAATGTTGAATATATGTTATTTTAAATATTTTTTTAAATAATCACCAAATTATATATATGTATTTAAATAAATTATTATAATCATCCCAAAATTTTCTCTATTATCCTGTAGGGATTCTTAAAAAATACATCCTGATAATGATCAAGTTTTGATTTTAATTCCTCCATTTTAATTATATTTTCAAAGCCAGCAGGGACATCGTTTATGCCAAGAAAATCTGTTCCAATGCCAACATATCTCCACCCATAGTTGTCTCCAATATAATTGATGTTTTCTATAATTCCATCAACACTGGCATGATTGAGTGTGGCGGGAATTGCGGTTATACCGATAATACCATCTGTCTCTGTAATTGCCTTTATTTCCTCGTCATCTATGTTCCTTGTGTGTTTTTTTAACGCTGTTAAATTTGTATGTGAATCTATTACCGGTGCCTTTGTTAACGCACAGGCTTCAAGAACGGTTTTTCTGGATGCATGTGCAAGGTCAATAATAATACCAGTCTTGTTTGCTATGTTAATCAATTCCTCACCAAAGCCGGTAAGTCCATAATCCTTTCTGGACATGCACGACGCTGCAAATTTTGTATCATAATTCCATGTTAATCCAATGGCACCAAGCCCAAGGTTTTTTAATATGTATAAATCATCGGGCTGATTCAGAACATCGGTGCCCTCCATTGAAATCAAAAAATTAATTCCATTGTTTATATCACTGTATCTTCTTACCAATCTTAAATAACCTGATCTCTCAAGATAATAGTAAAATTTAAACTGGTCCATCATTATGCTGTACTCTGGATATGTTCCTTCCTGTTTGAACCCATAATTCTTTGTCATTTCATCTGACAAATCAGTGTATGCTGGAATATGTGGAAAAATAACAGAAAATATTGTTACCTTTTCAAATTCCCTGAGCATATTTATTCCAGACTGGCCGTTACCAGATATTATATCACCGCGCAATGAAGAAAACGCGAAATCCTCATGCATATCAACAAATTCCATCATGGTTTATATGGCAATCCTATATTAATTATTATTGATTATTATAAATTAAATAACCATTGTATACCTTGCCAGCCTCTCGGCAGAACCCTCTGAAAGGCCGTTGATACCAAGTATTGTATACCATGGCCTCATTGTATGTGCAATTGTAAGCGCCTTTATTATTTCTTGGGGTTTTATATCCAGGTCTGCAGCTGTTGTGGCCGCACCAACATCGTTTAAATAGCCCCTAACCTCGCCATCCTTTTTGGATTGTATATATGCCATCATAATGGTGCCAAGGCCGCAATACTCACCATGATTTGGCATTCCATGTATTTTTTCAAGTGCGAAGGTAAATAAATGTTCGCTTCCTGCCGCAACCCGGGTTGTTCCAGAGAGCTGCATGAGATAACCATCTGTAACCTCAGACAAAAACAATGTTTCTATTCCGATATAATTCATTGCCGCAACATCCGCAATCCTCTTCTTTAATAAATTGGTTGTGGCCTTTGCAACATTCATGGCGAAATCATTATATGTTTCACCTGCAAGCCAGAAGGCAAGCCTCCAGTCATAAAGTGCAGACATCTTTGAAAGCATATCACCAACCCCAGCAGAAATGTATTTTTTTGGCTGGTTTTTTAATATTTCATAATCACCAACAATAAGCGAGGGTGCCTTCGTCTGGAATGCCTCGTTTTTATCATCAATCCATAAAACAGAGTATCCGGTAGCTATTGCATCGCTTGAAAGAAGCGTTGGAACTGCAATAAAATTAAGTTCAAGTTTAGCAGATATATATTTGCACACATCAAGTGTGGAACCGCCACCAATGCCAATTATAAAAACATCATTTTTTGATGAATAATTTTTAATTATAGCTGTCAAATTCTCAGCATTTTTAAGTGTTGGCTCTATTTTTTCGTAAATAAATGTGTTAACATAAAATCCACTGGATTCAAGAGAATCAACCACTATTTTACCTGCTATTTTAAATGCTGTTTCTCCCGATATAACAGCAGCGGTTCCGGTTATCCCTATATTTTTTAGATGCCCGCCAATATTTTTTAATGATCCAAACCCCGCCTCAATGTTTGCAGAGAATTTCATAAATTTAAACTGCTGCATGTAACCATCTATTTCATTTTTTTAGTGACCTCATCCAGTGATTCAGAGAATACATCAAGTCCAGATTCTATTATATGATCCTCTATTGTGAGTGGGGCTATATACCTCATTACATTTCCATAATGCCCGCATGTAAGCATAAGCAGTCCATGCCTGAAAAGAGTTTCCTTCATGGCATTTGCCATTTCAGTGGCAGGTTCCCTTGTGCCTTTATCCCTTACAAGCTCTGCAGCAATCATGTAGCCAAGGCCGCGAACATCACCTATGAATGGATTCTTACCGGCCATTTCCTCAAACCTTTTCTTTATATATCTGCCCTTGCCTGTCACCCTGTCCAGAATATCACTTGTTTTTAAATAGTTTAAAATTGCAGTTCCGGCGGCAAGTGCCAGTGGGTTAGCCCGGTATGTGCCAAGGTGAAAGCCTGCAGGCAGATCCCTGTCATAATCAGCACGGTATGAAATCATTGATGCTGGTATTCCACCACCAACACTCTTTGATATGCACATAATATCCGGGCTAACATTATAATGCTCGGATGCCCATATTTTCCCGGTTCTTCCCATTCCACTCTGAACCTCGTCAAAAATAAGAGGTATTGAATATTTTTCAGTAACCTCCCTTAACATCGGAAGAAAATCATCAGGTGGGACTATGTATCCCCCCTCACCCTGAACAGGCTCAACAAGGACACCCCCTATTGATCCGGGACCTGCAGCCGGATCCCTTATTATATATTCAAGCTGTTCTATGACGACCTTGCTTATATCCTCCTCAGGAACATTTACCGGAAATCTATATGGATAAGGAAATGGAAGGTGGTATATATCCCTTGGGGATATTCCGGCATAATCCCTGTAATGATAATTTGCTGTTGCACCCACAATGTCCCCGGCAACGCCATGATATGACCCACCAAAGGCAACAATGGTTTTTTTGCCTGATACATGCCTGGCAAGGCTTATTGCAGCCTCGCATGCATCGGCACCGGTAACAGTAAACATTGTCCTTGCATGGTCCTTAAGTTCCTTTGGTAGCACTGAATTTAAAGTTTTCAAAAAATTGATTCTTGCCTCCGTGGGGACCTCATTGATATGAACTATTTTTTCAAGCTGCTCCTCTATTGCATGCCTGACAATAGGGTTGTTATGCCCAAGATTTAAAACACTAATGCCTGCAAACCAGTCTATAAATATATTGCCGTCAAGATCCATTACTGTTGATCCCCTGGCATTATCAACGGCAAGTTTAAATGCCCTTGTATAGGTTCTGCTCTGTGTTTCAAGCATGTCCTGCTCATTTAACGCAATCCTTGACCTTGGACCTGGCAGCTCTGTTTTTATTACAGGCGCCTCATCATAACTTAAATTATATACCTCCATTTTAATCACCCTTAACTGTTTTCACTTATTTCCATTTCAGCATCATAATTTCCTGCATTCTGCAGCACTTCCGGTTTTTTAAATTTATAATATAATGTAACCGCAACCGCACCAACAACTATCCAGAGAACCGCGAGTATAACTATAATAAAATACGCAAGATTAAGCGTGTTTGGATCAGATATATATGTCTGTATGTTTGTAAGCACTGTATAATAAATAATAACAAGCCCAACAAAACTTGCAATGGTCGGCATAACATAATGGTACAGTATGCTTGATTCCCCTGTTTTCTTAAGCACCGTGTGGCTAAAGAATGTAAGAGATGTATTTCCAATTATATGTACTGTAACTATGCATACGCCCGTCATTGTTAAAAGAATTAATGCGGCGTTCACAGGTCCAAAATATATGCCTGTTATTATATCAAGCACAAATGAAATGGCAAGCCAAACAAGCATGGCATGTCCTGGTGTTCTGTATTTTTTATGCACCTCACCAATATACTCCGGAAATATGACCCTATCCCTGGCTGCGGAATACCATATCCTGCTCACTGCATTTGTTTTTGAAACTGCATACGAAAAATAGCTATTTGTAGTGAATATTATTAATAAAATGAACCCAACAGGTCCAAGATATCTATAGAATACAATAAGTCCCGGATCAGGTGCGCTGGCAAAGGCTGATATTGATGGAAGGCCCCATCCAACAACAAGGGCATATGAGGCCGGTATCAGTGCAAGCCCTGCAAGAAGCCATGCAATTAAAATTGATTTTCTCACGTTTCTCTTTGAATTTTTCATCTCCTCGGATATTGTTGTAACAGTGCCAAGTCCGGTGAAATCCACTATGGAAAATATAACTCCAAAGAAAAAAGAACCTATGGCACTGCCTGTTGGCAGGTAAAATGGCTTTAATGTATTTGCCGATCCAAGCCTTGCGATAATTATAAATGAGCCTATGACAAGTAGCAAAACCTCAAGCATTCCGGTAATTGCCATATAATTTGTTGACACCTTTATTCCAAGATATGGAAGAATAAACATGTAGAGTGTTATTATTACAGCAAAGAGGATCCATAAATATGGTATATTGCTAATATAGGTTGAGATCGCAAATATGAACGCAGATAAACCGAGTATGCCGAAGGCCTGACCTGTAAAGTTCTCACCCATCCATGTAAATAGCGCCATTGGTCCGAAGCCGCCACCCCTGGTGCTACCCGCAGCATATGCATAATAACTTCCCGCATTTGCCTTGTATTTTGAAAATTCATATGGCATTATCATGAATAAACCGTATGAAAGCCATGCCACTATAATTGCCAGCGGTGTGGCAACAAGTGCAAATGCAACGGTGCCAAGTAATAAAATTGCCACATCTGCAGCCGGGCCGACATATGATAAGGACTGAAAAATTCCCTGAATGCTGCCAACAGCATTGCTTTTTAATTTATTTGTTCCAGAAGAATGCTTAATCTCATCAACCATACAAATATAAACTTAAGATGATATAAAATGATTCTTATGATTAAGTGAAACAGTATTTTATAGCAATAATTTTTCCTTTTTTATTATTAAAACAAAATTTTTTGACATAAAAACATATTTATTGATAGAAAATATAAAATAGTGATAAAACTTTTAATCATTATGGTGGATGAATTTGATAGAAGAATATTAACCATTCTTAAAAATGATTGTGATGTGCCATTAAAGGAAATTGGCAAAAAGGTTGGATTATTTTCAGCCTCCGCAATTAGCAAGAGGATAAATAAACTAAAGGAGGATGGCATAATAAAAAAACAGGTTGCACTCCTGGATTATGAGAAATTGAATTTTGATTTTATATCCATAATATTTGTTAAAACAAAATATCATAAGGATTATGCACAGATAATTGGCGACAAGCTAAAATCACTTCCAAATGTTGTTGCAGTATTTTTTATACTGGGTGATATTGATTTTGTTATTCTGACCGTGAACAGAAACAGGCAGGATTTTTTGCGTATAATGGAAAAGCTCACCAGCATGGACGAAATAGAAAGAAGCGATTCACGGGTTGTTGCATATACAATTAAGGATATTGATTTCTCATCTATAGAGCTTTAAATATATCTTTTTCATAGGACTCTGCCATTCCAAATATCCTAAGGCTCTCCTCATAAAACAGTTTAATTTTCAATTTTTCTGTAAAAATATATTCTGAGCCTTTATATATCCCTAAATTTATGGCGATGTTTCCCAGAGATGCATTTATTGAGGAGTATGCCATATATGCCGAGGTTATATCATCTGTAACAAGATTTTTATTTCCATTATAAAGAAGATAAACTGCATTTTCAAGGTTTATCAATGATCTAATTGCTATTTTCCATGATGTTATTATGCTTTTTTTTACCGCATAATTTATTTTATTGGGCCTGTTTTTATCATTACGGGAAATTCTTAAGGCATCCATTATGTCCATAAAATTTTTTTCATCCTCATTCATTAAACTTTTTAAGTCATCTATAATTTTATTGCTCTGTAAAACAATATTATTATATTTCCCGTAATTTTCCCTGAGCTTTTCCTTTTTTAATGATAGCAGGGATGCCATTGAATTTAATGATGCTGAAAATATTGATGTTAATGCTGATGCAGATCCACCGCCGGGTGCTGCAGAATCGCTTTTTAAATTATTTATATATTCATCTATTTCCATAGCTTCCTAATATTTTATATTCTAAAATATTTTTGCCAGATATATCCGCCTTTATGAATTTTCCAAGGGATAATGCAACAGCGTCAGCAGGCAGGAGACCAATTATCTCACTTGATTCTATGTCAAATCCCATACCTTTTGCCTCGGAATCTATAAAATTATATATGTTATTAATTGGTGAACATTTATAACAGTATATATTCATGGATAACTGCGTGTAACCCTTTGACTTAATTGGGAATGCAAGTGCCTTTACCCCCTTAAAATATTTTCCTGATCTTATTTTTTTCACAATCATATTTACCTTTGAAACGTCATCTGTATTAATATTCACATTATAGGCTATAAGGAAATTTCTTGCGCCAACCATCATTGCACCTGCACTGCCCAAAACAGCAGGTCCGTAATCAGGTTTATATTTTTCCTCCAAAATATGCTGTTTTAGTTCCTCATACTGAAAATGCATATTCCTTATGTATGATATATCCCTCCTTTCCGGAATTTTCGCTGATTCACCATACATATAAACAGGGATGCCAAGCTCGCTACCTATTCTATAACCAAGTTTATTTGATATTTCTATGGCCTCATTCATGGTGGAATTTCCCATTGGAACTATAGGAAGCACATCCAGCGCACCTATTCTTGGATGCAATCCCCTGTGTTTTTCCATATCTATAAGTTCCTTTGCACTTTTTGCAAGGTCAAACAGTATCTGTACAATCCTATCGTTATCTGCTATCAACGTTATAACACTTCTGTTATGGTCCCTATCAGATGTGCTGTCCAGAAAAGTACCTCCGCCTGATGTTATTATGCCTTTTAATATTTCAATTATATTCTCATCGGATGTGCTAAAATTGGGGACTGATTCACAAATATTCATGATATATTATATATTATAGGTATTTATACTAATTTGTTTTA